>JALNWK010000035.1 GCA_023230925.1 Limnochordia bacterium | reverse complement strand
GACTTCGTCTGGTGGATTGTCGAACCTGTTCAACAGACTCAATGAAGGTACCACTTTCTAGCACGTAAGGAACCGAGCCGACTTGGAGATGGAGCCTCTACCCGCTAATCGTTGACTCACTCCTGACTTTTGTGGCGGTTGACAGAGCAGAGCTTTTTTGATATAGTAAATCACGCTGACACTTTATCTTGTTTTGTTTATCCGCTGGGGCGTAGCCAAGAGGCAAGGCAAGTGGCTTTGGACCACTCATCCCTGGTTCGAATCCAGGCGCCCCAGCCATTTTTTCCTCTGCGTGTTTCATTCCATGTTTTTTCTATTCACTACAGCTAAATCCACAAAGGAAACAGTCTACCGGCGTCGAATAGGTACAGCGAGACGAACTAAAAGGTGTGATTGCATGCCCGGAATTGCCGCCATTGTTCTAGCCGCGGGTTTGGGGACCAGAATGAATTCAGCCCTACCAAAGGTGCTGCATCCGGTTTGCGGAGTGCCCATGATCAAGCATGTACTAAGGGGACTCGAGTGCCTGCAAAACCCCAAAGTGGTAGTTGTGGTCGGACATCAAGGCGAAGAGGTTCAAAGGGTTTTAGGGACCAAGTATACTTATGCCTTTCAGCCGGAGCAGCTAGGTACTGGCCACGCGGTGATACAAGCAGAAGAGACCCTCGCTGGATTTGAAGGACCGGTTTTGGTACTATATGGAGATACTCCCATGTTGCGCCCTGAGACTGTACTCAGGTTGGTTACCGAACACGAAGCAACCGGTGCCGTAGCTACGGTACTGACAGCAGCAATAGAATCCCCTGAGGGTTATGGCCGTATTCTTCGTGATGATCTGGGGTGTTTTGCTGGTATTGTAGAGGAGAAGGATGCGACAGCAAGCCAACGTCAGATTAACGAGATCAACACTGGTATGTACTGTTTTGATAAGGCCAGTTTGTTCCAAAGCCTGAAGTTGATCTCTCCGAAGAATGTTCAAGGAGAGTATTACTTAACCGATGTGTTCTCGCATCTAGAGGGTATGGTCCATACGGTTACCCTTGATGATCCAACTGAGGCCTTTGGCGTAAATGATCGGATACAGTTGGCGATAGCTCATCAACAGCTAGGCCGTAGGATCAAGGAACTCTGGATGAGGAAAGGGGTTACCTTTATTGATCCGGACCATACTACGATTGATGTAGATGTCTGCATCGGAAAGGACACAATCATTTCCCCTTACGCTGTGATTACTGGCGAGACAAAGATTGGTTCTAACTGCACGATTGGTCCTTGCAGCAGGATTCAGGATGCTTTGATCGAAGATAATGTAGTTGTGGACAGCTCAGTGGTGATCATCGGTAGTACAATCAAGGAGCACAGTGTTGTAGGCCCCTTCTCATATATTAGACCCGGTTGTCTAATCGGACCCAATGCTAAGGTTGGTTCTTATGTGGAGTTAAAGAACACTAGGGTGGGTCAGAATAGTAAAGTGCCCCATCTAAGCTATATGGGTGATGCAACCATTGGCGAGGAGGTGAACATCGGGGCGGGGACGATCACCTGCAACTTTGATGGTAAGCAGAAGCACAAAACTTTAATCGATGATCGATCATTTATTGGTAGCAATTCGAGCTTGGTGGCCCCAGTTCATATCTTTGAAGATACTTTTGTCGCGGCAGGCTCAACCATCACGTTAGATGTTCCCAAGGGTGCCCTCGCTATAGGGAGAGCAAAACAAAGGAATATTGAGGGTTGGACTTCCAGACGGAGAATGAAAACGGAGCAAAAATCTAAAGGAGAAATATGTAAGGATAAAAAGGGAGATGTGGCCAAGGGTGGAGACAGTGACCTTTGACAAGAAGATCAAGATTATCGCGGGAACGGCCAATCCCATGCTTGCCCAGGAAATTGCCGATTACCTGGGTATATCTTTGCTTGATTGCAAGATTAGCCGATTTCGAGACGGAGAGGTAAATCTAAGGATTAACGAGACGGTACGAGGTGCCGAAGTCTATATTGTTCAACCGACCGGTTCCCCCGCCGCCGAAAACCTGATGGAGCTTCTGATTATCATTGATGCTTGCCGCCGTGCCTCGGCAAAGGAGATTGCAGCGGTCATCCCCTACTATGGATACGCAAGGCAAGACCGCAAAACTCAACCAAGGGATCCCATTTGTGCAAAGCTAGTTGCCAACCTACTGACCGCGGCTGGGGCCGATCGAGTGTTGACTATGGACTTACATGCGGGGCAGATCCAAGGCTTTTTTGACATCCCGGTGGACAATCTATTGGCCCTACCGATTATTGCCAAGTATCTAATGGAGAAGGACTTAGGGGATATAGTTGTAGTTGCTCCTGATGTAGGCGGTGTTGGGCGTGCAAGGGAGCTTGCCCATCGTCTGGATGGTGATTTGGCGATTGTGGATAAACGGCGACCGAAAGCTAATGTTGCCGAAGCCATGCACATCATTGGCGATGTGGAGGGTAAAGTAGCCATCTTGGTCGATGACATCATTGACACCGGTGGTACCATCGTTCAAGCAGCCAATCTCTTACTAAAAGAAGGGGCAAAGGAAGTATATGCTTGTTGCTCCCATCCTGTGTTTTCACCACCAGCTACGGAAAGATTGGCTGAGTCTGGCATTAAAGAAGTGGTCGTAACAAACTCAATTCCCCTAAGTGAGGAGAAAAGGACTCATAACATGGTGGTTTTATCTGTTGCGCCTTTGTTCGGGGAAGCGATCAGACGGATTTATTTAGAACAGTCAGTAAGTCGCTTGTTTATTTAGAACAGCTTTTGCTACGGGTCTTACCCGCATTCGGCAGGGTCTGTTTTTGCGCGTCTAGAAACCTGCGTTCAAGCCTTCGTCTTTCCAAGTCAAACGAAGGCTTTTTACATACCCGGACATAGCTAGGGACAATTGGTGGAGGACGAAATCTGGCCTTGGTTTAATTCAGCAAGATTGAAGGAATACGCTTGCTAAGGGAAGAAACTGAAGAGTAGAGGAGATGCTAGCAACGTATTCCTGAGCCATAAAGGGCTTGGAGCTCAAGTGTTAGGGGAGCCATCTAGAATGAATTATTTACAAGAGATTAGACAGGAAATATCTCAAGGACAACAGCATCAGTATCCCTTTTCGGTAGCCGCTACCAAGATAAGTGGCCCCCTTCGGTTTGCCACACCGGTCACCTTCTTTGTCGGGGAGAATGGTTCCGGTAAGTCTACGATTTTGGAGGCCCTAGCAGCTGCTATTGATTTACCCACCATAGGTGGCGATTCAATACGCTACGACGATACTTTGGTCTATGCACGCCAATTAGCTAAGTGCATGAGGTTGACCTGGAATCAAAAGTCCCAACGGGGATTCTTTCTGCGCTCGGAGGACTTTTTCAACTTTTCTCGGAGAATGGCTAACATGGCTAGAGAACTGGCTGAAGATGCTGCATATTATGAGGAGTCCCTTAGTGGATATGGTCTTCAACTTGCTAAAGGCTCAGCCCTTGCCCAAAGAGATGCGATTGTTCGTAAGTACGGGGAAAACCTTGATGCCAACTCCCATGGAGAAGCTGTTATGCATCTTCTACTGCAAAGAATAGTCCCTGAAGGACTCTATCTGATGGATGAACCAGAGACGCCGTTTTCGCCCAGCCGCCAACTGGCCCTGCTTTCTTTGATTAAGCAGACGTCTGAACGGGAGGGTTGCCAGTTTGTTATCGCTACCCATTCCCCGATTCTGCTTGCGCTGCCCGATGCTACGATCTACAGCTTTGATCATTCACCACTTAGCACCGTAGGCTTCGAGGACCTAGAGCATGTCAACCTAACCCGGGATTTCCTGAACAACCCCGGGGCTTTCCTACGGCATCTATGATGCTACCCGGGATCTTGAAACAAATATGGGAGGATGGGAGTTGAAACTGAAAACCTGGCAGAAGACCTTTCTATCCATGCTTTGTATCGTGGGAGCAGGGTGCATTTTATTTAACCTTGCGTTTATTCTGGCCTACCTTGTGCATATCACTTGTGGCATGGTAATGTCGTCACTTGGGCAGAGACTAGGTAATGCTCGTGCGCTCTATTTTTCATGGCATTATGTCTATCTTTTCTTTATTCTCCTGCTTTCATGGGCTGTTTTTAGAACGCGATTAGTGACCTAGGCAAGGCAGCGTTTTCCACAATGCCGTTGATAGTTATCTTGACAGAAGTTGGCATCCAGTTCTACCGCTGGCCTGTTTTGGTGTGGGCTATCGGTGCATCGATTGTCGGTGCGGTTCTTTTGTATCTGTACAAGACGAAACGCTCCTGGATGTACTACTTCGCAGTTATCTATGTTGTTGCGGTGGAGGTGTTGCTTACTCTTTCGGGAACTGAGATATGATTACGCCGGATGTGCCTGCTTCATGTGTGTAACTAACCAAAATGACCTGATGAATCTTCCTTTGCCTTATATAAGCTGCTTCTTTGTGTTGCATTCCCCAGACCGCTTTGGTATAATACAGCTATGTTCTTAATCATGATTTTCGTGCGCCTATAGCTCAGTGGAGAGAGCACTGGCCTCCGGAGCCAGGAGCGCAGGTTCGAGTCCTGCTAGGCGCACCATTTTCTTGCCCTTTGCTTCGAAAAAGGAGGGTAGGTTGCCCCCCCCAAGAGCGCCTTGCTCTTTTACTCTAGGATAAACCTCTTTTCGCATCTCATCAAGAAGACTGGTTACGATGTCAATTTCAACCGCGAAACACCAACCAGATGTTACCCAAACCGCAGTTGATCAATGTGTCCATTACCCAAAAGAGGTAATGATGCTGAAGGCGGAGGTCCCATTGATTGAGGGGACAACCGTTGAAATAGATGAGGAGTGAATTGATGTACTTGGCAGTCATTGACCTAAAACCGACGGATGACTATTAACTTCTCTTAACCTTAGAATGGCGACAAACGAATATTTGATGTTAAGCCTTACCTAAATAAGGGCATCTTAAAAGAGTCAAGGGACGAAAGACTCTTCAGGTCTGTTAGGGTGAGCTTTGACAGTATTGGGTGGAGCAATCAAGTGGATATTGATCCAGAAGACCTTTACGAATATAGTGTGCGTATCAGCAGCTTAATGTACCAAAACTCCAGAATCCTCCTGGATTAACCCCTTGATCTTGGTTCCACCACCGACTAAACCAACTGCTGATCGAATGTAATGGCCTGAGTCCTGCCGACGAAATGTGGTCTAGTGCAGGGCACGATGCTGCTATTGAACATCTGGCGGAGCTTGATAATTAAGGGCATGGAATTGAGTGTGACCTAGTGTTCGATCCTGATGCCCCGGGCATTGTCAGGATTAAGTACCGGTGAATGGAGCGAGTTTAGCCACAGCATACGGTTGCCTCGGTAAAGGAAGGTGTTTTCGTATCTCTGGACAAAGATCCCGCCCTAACGATTAGCAGGATGCATAACAATCTTGGTTCTTTAGCGAAGTCAAGTCTGTATCTTGCTATCCAAGGCGACAAAAGGTTATAGCCTTAGGTTTCTTGACAATATGGTTGTATCAGATGATGCAGAGCCTCTGGGTTATCCACGCGAAGGCACGATCTTAAATGTTTTTCGTATATATACTCAGTCATAACAGTACGGGCCAAAAGCCAAGAACGGTTATCGTTTACACTGCAAGAAAGGCTTTTTTTCGTTTTTCTCGAACATATTATGCGGGAATACTTGCATATCCGGAAATGGCCGCACTGGAATGAGTGGGTTTGTAGAATCTGTCATGGGTGAACTTCCAAGGAGGGAAACGAAATTGAAGCAAGTTATTGTGTTCTTCGGTGTATTGCTCCTGTGTAGCTTGATCTTAGCATTAGACCCGGTCTGGGCAATGACCGTGGAGACTGCCCCAATTGAAGCACTACGACAATACCTTCAAGAAGATCCAAAACATCGGCCTCCGTTATCTGAAAAGCATTTTGCACGACAACCTTTGACTAAGGCGGAAGCGGAGTCTGCTGCTGAGTTGCTTTGGAATTATCATCGAGAGCAGATCATTGCTGAGCGGAAGAAAATGATTGATGATCGGGTCTTGACTATTCGTCTTGGGCTTGGCACCTTGAAATTGCGCATGGCGTTTGACTACACAATATACGGTAAACCGGTAGATGGAATGCGTAGCCTGTACATTTCCTTGCATGGTGGTGGTGCCACAAGCCCTGAAGTGAATGATCAACAGTGGGAAAACCAGAAGAAGCTTTACCAGCCGGATGAGGGTATTTATTTAGCACCTCGGGCACCAACTAATGACTACGATCTTTGGCACAAGCCGAGTATCGATCTGTTACTGGATTACCTAATCGAAAGCCTAATCGTATTAGAAAACGTAAATCCTAATCGTGTTTACCTTATGGGATATTCTGCTGGTGGAGGCGGCTCATGGAAATTGGCTCCGCGAATGGCAGATCGTTTTGCGGCGGTTGCCACGATGGCGGGACACCCCGATACCGCGGAACCCTATGGGTTGCGAAACATTGGTTTTACAATCCATATGGGTGGTAAGGATACGGCGTACAACCGAAACAGACTAGCTGAGGAATGGAAACACTGGCTAAAGGAGTTTCAAGATGCTGATCCCGACGGGTATAAGCATTGGGTGCAGATTTACCCCGAACTTGGTCATTGGATGAACCGAGAAGACAAGAGTGCTCTGCCGTGGATGGCTCAGTTCACTCGCGATCCGTTCCCCGCTCGGGTTGTTTGGAAGCAAGACAATGTGCCCCATAGGCGATTTTACTGGCTAAAGGTTTCAGGTCCCGATGCTCAGCGTGTCGGAGCCATGGTGATTGCATCCTATGTAGGCCAAGAGATTCGCATTGAACACTGTGATGCTCGTTCTTTGCAAATACGTTTACATGACCGAATGATCGATTTAGATCAACCGGTTCGTATTGTGTCTGACGAAGAAGTGCTTTTTGAGGGCATTGTTCCGCGTACGATCGAAGCCATTGCTACATCGCTTGAAGAGAGGAAAGATCCCGAATCGCTATGCTATGCGGAGGTCTCACTTAAGTTCTAGGTTACTTACTGCGGAGTATCGGGTTAGGCGGAAAGAGGTTAACGATGTTGGCCAGACTTTTTCCGCTTCCAGCCCGAGTCCCTTGAAAGGAGACGATTCAGTTGAAAACACCAAGTACAGAACGCGAGGTCAACAGCCACTTTCTAACACACCTTGATGCCCCTACTTACTGGCGAGCTCAATATCAGCGAACGGCAACCCCGGAATAGATGGACATCTAGCTATTCATGTCGGGAGAATGAGCTTTATTCCCCTTCTTCATCGCCGGATAAGAACCCGCAAGTACAAAAGTCCCTTATGTCTACTTGCTATGACCAGCCTTCATACCATAGTACAAGTCAGCGTTTGTTGTAATCGGTATCGGCCCTTCTCTCGGACGACCAATGCATATCACTGTCCCATATTACTGTGGTACCGACGTCAAATGTGGAATTCGTAGGCTATCTGCGGCAAGATGCTGATTGTTCTGTTGTTCCGCAAGAACCACAGTGAACCAACAGGAATATAATGATTAATAGCGAAGTAAATGGTAAAAGGAAGAAGGCGATCTAAGACCACATACAAAAGGAGTTGGCCCAAGTGTATTGTAGGGAATGCGGTGCTCAGATTAATGAAAAAGCCGTAGTGTGCCCCCATTGTGGCGTAAGACCCCTTAATAGTGATAGGTTCTGCCAACACTGTGGTAGACCGACAAAGCCGGAACAGGAAATGTGTGTTGTTTGTGGTGTCCGCTTACGTCGCACAAAGAATGAGGAAGAGTCATTGACCTTGGTGAAACTTGCCTCATGCTGCTTCCCCATCGTTGGGGCTGTGCTATATTTCGTTTGGAGAACAGATAAACCTGAAAGTGCCAACACGGCCTGCAAATGGGCGCTGGTAGGGGTGCTAGTCGTAGCCATTGTATATTTTGTGGCTTTATGCTTGGGGGGCTTTAGCTATTACATATGACGGTAGGGAGTGGTCGATTTGGGCTTTGGGAAGCTGCTCCAGGTAATGTTCTTGTGCCATCGTTTACCTGAGCGGTCTCTTTTCATCCGGGGATATCAGCTCCCTTTATGTGCTAGGTGCACCGGAATTTTGGTGGGATACATTTGTGGAGGTATATACGCACTGCTATATGGCACTTTGTCATGGAAGATAACATTGTTGTTTATGCTACCACTACTCATAGATGGAATGGGCCAGTATCTAGGGTTATGGATTAGCACAAATCCACGTAGACTTATATCAGGAATACTGGCTGGAATAGCCACCGATTTTCTGGTTTATCATATCGCTACTCTCGGATATAGGCATGGTATGCAATTAGCCAATTACATCGGAAAATGAGGTGTGGTCATGTTTTGCACGAACTGTGGTAAAGAGATTTCTCCCCGGGCGGAGTATTGCCCCCACTGTGGATTCCATCCTAAAAAGCACCGGAACTTCTGCGCTAATTGCGGTGTAACTACAACAGAGGCGCAAGAGTTGTGCCTGCAATGTGGTTGCCTACTAGGACAATCGGGCACGGCAAGAGTTGAATCATCCACAGCACTGCAACCATGGGTAGCCGCTCTTTTATCTTTTTTTATCAACGGCTTGGGTCAGATCATTCTTGGCCAGGTACACAAAGGAGTCGCTATGCTTTTTGGCGCCCTGATCTTTGGAGGTATCACTGGGGGTATCGGTATTCCCATTTACGCTATTTGCGTTTCGTTAGATGCCTACCTTATTGCCAAGAAAATAAACGAAGGCCAAGCTGTGGGACGGTGGGAGTTTTTCTGAGAATATGCAAGCAAACCCTGGCATCCTAAGACATAATCTGGGGTTGAATGCACCACACCAAAGACATGAAATGGCCTGCCCGCTATTAGTTAATTCTAGTGTGATGTTAGTATTCGTTAAAGAACTAAGGGGCAGACGCTACACACATCTACTTCAGACTGTAATCCCCTAGATGTACAAAAGCCCTTGGATTGTGTTTCGAACAAAGCCAAACTCGTTTACCACGAGTGATTGACTATGTTAGTGGTATTGCTCTTGAGCAAATTGCAGTATGGATTTAACCTGTACCTTAGATTTCCATCTTCGTTTAGCAAGGTAAATTATTTGAGCAACTTCGCCAGAGAGGTCAACAGCTATGCCACGATGCGCTTCGAATTTGACAATGCTTACCCCGTTTACGTAGATATACCTATGGGAGCCTACTGCGTCTCTGCGGAAACATTAATACGGAAAGGGAGGTACTACTTAGGAACCAGGAATACTGTATGAGGAAAACAATGGTAGGGGGATTACTATGAAGGTAGGGGTAATTGCGCTAATAGTCACACTTCTGGCGGGTTGTAGTAGTAACGTTTTCAGATACCGTTAAGAGTACTATTGACAGTCTAGGATACTATATGAAGCAGAGAGATGTCCCCGGTTTAGAATCCCTTTTTAGTGACGTAGTCTTGTATTATAATCTAGAGGAGGAGCAAACCGAAGCTCTTACACGAGACGAGCTGATGCAACCCATAGTATGGACCATTATGCTGTTTAAGGAAATTTCCCGATACAGAATCTATGATCGCACAACTATTAGCACGGAGCATTCTGTAATTGTTGAAGCACGGGTTGAATTCAAGGGAACCACCATTTTCGGTGAGACGGGTACAGTGGATTATCCGGTGATTATTGAACTAGCCTATCTCATGGACCAATGGTGGATTTGCGGAGTATCAGATCTATTCTAGTTTGTGAGAAGCGGGGCGCAAGCCCCGTTCATATCTGCCGTAAACCGCTAAATCCTCCAGCAAGTCTGTTCTCATTTCCGCGCAACGAAAAAGTCCTGGCTGCCAGAACAGGAGAACTCTATTCTCTTGGCCCAAGGGTTTGGATTCACAATTTGGGAAGAGGCTCATCCTTTTACCGATCAGGTGGTGGAGGAGTGGGACCTACTTTAAGCGAATGTCATTTTATAGGCGCCACTCCGGCGGGTGTCATTAGCATATATTCGGTTGCCCAGGGCATAGGTATTAGTATCTTTGCCCAAGTTGGGAGGACTTATGGATGCTGTCGGTATTTAGCGACGGATGGAAACGATTGGTTAGCCTAATCATGTCGGCGGTGAATCCGGTTACTCTGTTCTTTGTTGCCGCCGTAGAAGCCATTTTCTTTCCCCTGCCACCGGAAACCCTATTGATTCCGTTGACACTAGCTAAACCTAGATTTGGACTGCTCTTCGCCCTGATTTGTACCACTGGTTCACTATTGGGGGCTAGTGTTGGGTACTGGTTAGGAAGACAAGGCGGACGGCCTTTGGCAGTCCGCCTCGCGGGCAAAGAAAAGGTACAGTTGGTGGAGCGCTTGTTTGCCAAATACGGTGTATGGGCTGTGGGGATCGCGGGTTTTACCCCCGTGCCCTACCAGGTCTGTGTAATTACCTCGGGGATCTTCGTCTATCCATTTAAGTGGTTCATTTTGATCTCCGCGCTGACCCGGGGGACGCGCTACAGCCTGATTGCGTTGTTACTGATGAAGTATGGACGGCAGATGGTGGACTTTATTAATCAGTATTTTGAGCTGGTTACCGTAGGAGTGGTCGTTATATTGATTCTTGCCTATTTTGCCTACCGTAGGTTTCACGCGTGGGCAAAGAGGGTTTAGCTTAGGAGGGAAACTAGTGAGAATTGTGATCGCAACCGATTCTTTTAAGGGTAGTATATCTGCCAAGGGAGCCTGCGCTCGGATCAAACAGGGGATGGAAGAGGTCCTAAGTGCCCAGTATTTTACCGTACCCATGGCCGATGGAGGCGAGGGTACAGTGGAGGCCCTTGTTGCTGCACTAAATGGCCGGATTGTCTCAACGGAAGTGACTGGTCCCTTAGGAGAGAAGGTCCAGGCACATTTCGGTGTTCTCAAAGACAGAAAAACTGCCGTGATTGAAATGGCCGCAGCTTCGGGTTTGCCCCTTGTCCCCGACGGCTTAAGAAATCCTGAACTAACAACAAGTTATGGTACAGGGGAACTGATTCGAGCCGCACTGGATGAAGGGTGTCAGGAGCTAATTATTGGTATTGGGGGCAGCGCCACAAATGATGGAGGCGCCGGGATGATACAGGCCTTAGGAGGACACTTGCTTCGTAAAGATGGTACTTCCATTGGCTTTGGGGGACGTAGCCTACTGGAGTTGGACCGGATCGATCTGCGGGATTTAGACCCGCGGCTGGGTCAGGTGAAGATTCAGGTTGCCTGTGATGTGGACAATCCTCTCTACGGTCCAAAGGGGGCAGCCTTCGTCTATGGGCCCCAGAAAGGGGCGAATCCACAGCAGGTGGAACTTTTGGATGGGGCTTTGCGTCATTGGGCGGATATGATCAATAAGGGACTTGGTATAGACGTAGGCGATGTTCCTGGAGCCGGGGCTGCTGGTGGACTCGGTGCAGGATTCTTGGCCTTTACCGATGCCAATTTGCGACCAGGTATTGAAATTGTCATGGAAACAGTGGGCCTAGAAGAGCTAATCAAGGATGCCGATCTAGTGATCACTGGAGAGGGAAGCATTGATGGTCAAAGTGTACGGGGGAAGACACCTGTAGGGATAGCAAAGGTGGCTTCTAAGTATAACTGCCCTGTCATTGCTATTGTGGGTTCGGTGGGACCGGGCAGTGAACAAGTCCATGACTGTGGTATTACTGCATACTTCTCCATTATTAATCGCCCCATGTCATTGGCTTCGGCTATGGATAAAACCGGTGAGTTACTGGAAGGGTTGGCCGGACAGATTGGGCGTTTGATTAAAGCGTGGGTCTAGGTGTTACTTGTTTCTTCTTTTATGCGGTGGTTATGATATAATAACCGCAAGCAGTCTTTGGTACACCTGGGGGAAAGGGTGAAATGAGTGTATTTGGTTAGGAAAAGCGAGGAAATTGGGCCGCAGATTCAGCGGATTGAAGTTGAGGCACCTCTAATCGCAAAGAAGGTGAAACCCGGACAATTCGTGGTGATTAGGACTGATGAAGCGGGTGAACGCATTCCCCTTACCGTGGCTTCTGCCGATCAGCAAGAGGGGACGATTACGTTGGTGGTTCAGCGGGTGGGCAAGACCACCAAGAAACTGGCCAGTCTAAAAGTCGGTGAGCAGATCAAGGATGTGGCAGGTCCCTCAGGTATGCCTGCGGATATCCGCTATTTTGGCACTGTTGTCTGTGTTTCCGGGGGTGTGGGGAATGCGATCATTTACCCTGAGGCGAAGGCCTTTAAGGAGGCAGGTAACCGAGTACTTACCCTCATCGGGGCTCGCAGCCAAGCCCACTATTTTTTCACCGATGAACTGGAGAAGGTTAGTGATGAGGTCTTTTATGCCACCGATGATGGTAGCTTTGGGCATCAGGGTTTTGTTACTGATTTACTCTCGGAACTTATTGCGCAGGGTGAGACTATCGATCTGGTGGTGGCAATTGGGCCGATCATGATGATGCGGGCGGTGGCTAAGGTAACCGAGGCGAAAAGGATTAAGACAATTGTAAGTCTGAACCCCTTGATGGTGGATGGCACCGGTATGTGTGGTTGTTGTCGGGTTACTGTGGATGGACAGGTCAAATTTGCCTGTGTTGATGGGCCTGAATTTGATGCCCATAAAGTAGACTTCGATGAGTTGCTGGCTCGGAACTTGCAGTACGCCGAGGAGGAGAAAAGGGCCTTAGAGCATTCCCATAAGGGCAGGTGTGCATGCCATGGGTAAGATTCAGCCAAGGACCAAAATGCCGGTACAGTCTGCCCAGGAGCGGATCGAAAACTTCCACGAAGTTAACCAAGGTCTTTCGGTGGAAGAAGCCGTTGCCGAGGCGAAACGATGTATTCAGTGTAAGCATCGTCCCTGTGTTGCGGGATGTCCTGTAGGGATTGAGATTCCAGATTTCATTAAGCTAATCGCAGCGGAGCGTTTCGCTGAGGCACTGGACAAAATTAAGGAAAAGAACAGCTTGCCTGCTATTTGCGGTCGGGTGTGTCCCCAGGAACGGCAGTGTGAGTCAGTCTGCACCCTGGGTAAACGTTTTGAACCAGTGGCGATAGGAGCCTTGGAACGATTTGCCGCGGACTGGGGTCGCAATCATTCTGACACCACACAGGCAACTCCAAACACTACGGGACAAGCCCTTGGTAAGGTGGCTACTGTGGGTTCAGGGCCCTCTGCGATAACTTGTGCCGCCGAATTAGCTCGATTGGGGTATCAGGTGACGATGTTTGAGGCCCTTCATGAGCCTGGAGGTGTTTTGGTTTACGGCATTCCTGAGTTCCGATTACCTAAACAGATAGTCAAAGAGGAGATAGAGTACGTACAATCCCTAGGGGTTGACATAAAGACCAATGTGATTATCGGGAGGACTTTAACCTTAGAAGAGTTGTTTTCCGATTTAGGGTTCGATGCGGTTTTCCTAGGGGCTGGGGCTGGAACCCCATATTTCCTTGGAATCCCTGGGGAAAATGCCAACGGTGTTTTTTCCTCCAATGAGTTTCTAACCCGGGTGAACCTAATGAAAGCATATAAGTTCCCCGAGGTGGATACCCCGGTGAAGGTAGGAAAGAAGGTAGTGGTCATTGGCGGAGGGAATACGGCTATGGATGCTGCTAGAACCGCCCGTCGGCTTGGTGCAGAAGTGACTGTTGTTTACCGTCGTTCCAGAGAAGAGATGCCAGCCCGGGGGGAGGAGATAGTACATGCGGTTGAGGAAGGTATAGTCTTAGAATTACTGACTGTTCCCCACGAGATCCTGTTCGATGAGCGAAGATGGGTTACAGGCCTTGTTTGTGGCCGTATGGAGCTTGGTCCCCAAGGACCCGATGGGAGGCGTAAACCTGTACTTATACCGGACTCAAGCTTTGAGTTGCCGGCGGATACGGTCATTGTCGCCATCGGTCAAGGGCCTAATCCTTTGCTTGCGCAGAGTACCCCAGGACTTGCTGTTGATGCGCAGGGTAATGTAATTACCGAGGATGGGGTTTCTACGAGCCTTTCCGGAGTATTTGCCGGAGGAGATCTAACCGGTGGTGAGAGTACCGTGATTTCTGCTATGGGAGATGGGAAGAAGGCTGCGATGGCAATCCATAGGTACTTGCAAGCAGGTAAATAGCATTCAAGAAGACCGGGCCTTTGTTTAGAGATCCGACCCGGGGAAAGGAGAGGGATCATGTTAGGAAACATACTTGATGGGAAGGCGATTGCTGCTGAGATAAGAGCGAAGGTGAAAGAGGACGTTTCTAGACTGCAAAGTGCCCGAGGAATTACCCCAGGACTTGCGGTGGTGCTTGTTGGCGATGACGCAGCTTCTCAGATCTATGTGAACATGAAAAAACGTGCTTGTAACGAGGTGGGGTTTCACTCGAAGGAGTATCGTCTCCCTGCCAGTACCACCCAGGAGGAATTACTCCAGCTGATTAATCGGCTGAATGTTGATCAGTCAATCCACGGCATTCTAGTCCAATTACCGCTTCCGAAGCACCTAGATGAGAAGTATGTCATTAATACTATTAGCCCAGCTAAGGATGTGGATGGATTTCACCCGATCAACGTTGGTAAGCTTTCCACAGGGGAGCCTTCACTATTGCCTTGTACCCCGGCGGGGATCATGGAACTGCTAAGACGTACTAAGGTCGATCTATCCGGGAAGCAAGCTGTCGTAGTGGGAAGAAGCAATATTGTCGGCAAACCCACTGCCATGTTGCTTCTGAAGGAAAATGCCACCGTTACCGTATGTCATTCCCGCACAAAAGACTTAGCCGAAGAGTGTCGCAGGGCCGATGTACTGGTGGCGGCTGTAGGTAAGCCTGAACTGATTAAGGGTGAGTGGATTAAAGAAGGGGCTATCGTAATCGATGTAGGCATGAATCGGGTTGAGGGGAAACTGTTTGGCGATGTGGAGTTTGCATCGGCAAGGCAGCGGGCTTCATTTATTACGCCTGTTCCCGGTGGCGTTGGCCCCATGACAATTGCGATGCTCATGGCAAACACACTAGAGGCTGTAGGAACGGGTACAGAAACGGAGTAGTTATTTTGGAACTAGTTACTTTCTATGACGTTGATGATCTTCAAGGAGCAACACCTATTGCACAGGTCCAAGGATCTGTGGGTAGTACCATCCTTGCATTAGCCCGTCAAGGGGGAGTACAAATCGAGGCCACCTGTGCCGGGAAGGGGCGATGCGGCCAGTGTAAAGTACGTGTTCGAGGACAACTGGCGCCGGTGACTCCCACAGAAGAGAAAGTATTAACCAAAGGTGACTTAGAAAACAATATACGTCTAGCTTGTCAGGCGAAGATTAATGGAGAGGTCTCGGTGTGGGTGATAAAAACACCCAAAACCCACCAAATCCTTAGTAGTGGTCTAGAGCGGGACGTATCAGTCTTGCCCCTTGTTAGTAAAAGTTTCATCCACGTCTTAGAACCAACCCTTGATGATGATCGTTCCGATGATGAGAGATTACAGGAAGCCATCGGTTCTAAAGGCCAGATTCCCTTGGATGTTTTGATGACACTTCCTGGGCTCTTGCGTCGTGCCAATCACCAAGTGACAGTCATACAGCACCCAGATGGGATTCTTGGTATTGAACCTGGTGATACCACCGGTGACCTTTATGGTGTCGCCTTTGATATTGGAACCACTACGGTAGTAGGCAGTCTGGTTGATCTAAACACTGGTGAGGAGCTTGCCGTACACTCTCGCCTCAATGGGCAGGTGGTCTATGGGGCAGATGTAATCTCCAGGATTAACTACACTGTGGAAGAGGAGCAGGGTTTAAGAACACTCCAAGAGGCTATTGTAACTACCTTAAATGAGATTATTGCGGATCTAGTGAATACCGCGGGGATTAGTAGAGCGCAGATTTACCAAGTGGTGGCTGTGGGAAACACCTGTATGCAACATTTGCTTGTCGGGGTACCTCCCCGGTATTTGGCCGAGTCCCCGTACTCCGCGTGTTTCCGACGTACCCTTTCGGTAAGGGCCCAGGAGTTAGGTTTATCTGTCTATCCCGGGGCCATTGTATTGACCTTACCTAATATTGCCGGGTATGTTGGGGCCGATACCGTTGGGGTGATGTTAGCGACGTCAATTTACTCCAAAAACAAGCCCACATTGATTGTGGATATCGGGACTAATGGAGAGATAGCCCTAGCCTGTAATGGCAGAATGTTGGCCTGCTCCACCGCTGCTGGGCCTGCCTTTGAAGGGGCCCAGATTACCAAGGGCATGCGAGCCGCTCCCGGTGCGATTGAGGCAGTGAGACTAACCAAAGATGAGGTGGAGATTAAGGTTATCGGAAATGAGCAACCCATTGGTATCTGTGGTTCGGGTCTTCTTGATGCGGTGGCGGAATTACTCCGTTTGGGACTAGTTGATCAGACCGGGCGTCTGCTTGAACAAGAAGAGGTTCCTCAATCCTTCGATAATATCAGAAACAGATTGGTTACCTCGAATGAGGGTAATGGATTTGTTCTGGCTTGGGATCAAGACAATAGGCCCCAAGTTGTTCTAACCCAGCGGGATATCCGACAGCTTCAACTGGCAAAGGGAGCCATCTTTTCCGGGATCGCTGTACTACTTAAGGAAATGGAGCTCAGGTCAGAAGATCTTGAGGAAGTCCTTCTTGCCGGTGCCTTTGGTAACTATCTGGACAAGAAGAGTGCAGTGACCGTGGGATTGTTACCCATGGTTGCAGAGCATAAGATTACTTCAGTGGGTAATGCGGCCCGTAGTGGTGCCAAGCTGGCGTTAGTTTCCCAGGAAATGCTAAAGATGGCCCAGGAACTGGCCAGCACTACGGGACATATTGAGCTGTCTGGACGTTGGGACTTTCAGGAAACCTTCATGGAAGCCATGATGTTTCCAGATTATGAGCAAGTTCAGGCTTCTTTCCAATCCCATCGCAAGATATTCCCCTAAAAAGCAAGAAGCTACCGAGGAATTGAATCTATAAATGTCAAAAGAATATATGACAAAGGAGAGAATACCGTTGATCTTGATTGGTGAGCTGATCAACTCTAGTCGAAAGCCCGTTGCGGAAGCGATTGCCGCTCAAGACGCAGGTTTTATTCAGGATCTTGCCAAAGCGCAGGCAGCTGCAGGAGTCGATTATCTTGATGTAAACTGTGGTACCCATATTGCCGATGAGCCGAAAATGTTAGCATGGCTTACTAGGATTGTACAAGAAGTGGTGGACCTGCCCCTGTGTATAGACTCACCTAATCCCGAGGCCTTGGCAGCGGCTTTGCAGGTTCATCGGGGCAAGGCTTTGCTAAACTCCATTAGTCTTGAGAAGCAGCGATTTGAGCAAATGATCCCCATTGTTTCGGAGTATGGATGCAGCGTCATCGGCTTATGTATGGATGACCGGGGCATGCCGGAGGATGAGACCATGGCTCTGGAATGTGCCCAGATGCTCGTCGAAAGGCTGCAACAACGGGGTCTACCCGTAGAGGATATTTACCTCGACCCATTAGTACGACCCATCAGTACCAATTCTAAGTATGGGACGGTATTCCTTCAGACAGTAGCCGCTATTCGAAACAGGTTTTCAAAGGTTCACATTACCTGTGGGCTTAGCAATATTTCCTACGGATTGCCTAACCGGAAGCATTTGAATCAGGCTTTCCTGGTTATGGCTATGGCTTCAGGTATGGATAGTGCCATCGTGGACCCGTTGGATCGGAAGTTGATGGCCCTTGTCTATGCGGCGGAAGCTATCCTTGGGAAAGATGAATACTGTGCCGGTTATATTTCGGCGCAACGAGAGGGTAAGTTGGATAGTTAGTACTAATCTAGGGGGTAGTTGGAATGGCAGTTTTGCAGGATATTGCACAAGCTCTGATTAAAGGGGATGCAAACAAGGTTAAGAGTCTAGTACAGACAGCCCTTGACGAAGGCGTACGGCCGGGTCAGATTATCCAAGAAGGGCTAATCCCGGGTATGTCCGTGATCGGCGATCGGTTCAAGAGAAACGAGGTTTACGTGCCTGAAGTATTAATTGCCGCCCGGGCTATGCATGCGGGATTGGACATTGTAAAGCCCCTGTTGGCCGAGGGGGAGGTCCAAGCCACCGGTGTGTTTGTGATTGGGACCGTCAAGGGTGACCTCCATGACATTGGTAAAAACCTAGTGGCCATGATGATGGAAGGGGCCGGATTCAAGGTGATCGACCTTGGTGTGGATGTGGCTCCAGATAAGTTTGTGGCTGCGGTCAAGGAACATGATGCAGATGTTGTAGGCATGTCCGCACTGCTTACCACCACCATGGTGAACATGAAGGATACGGTTAAGGCCTTTGAAGATGCAGGACTACGGGATAAGGTGAAGATCATCATTGGTGGTGCACCAGTGACACAGAACTACTGTGCTGAGATAACCGCCGATGGTTACGCTCCTGATGCCAGTAGTGCCGTGGATGTCGCCAAGGAGTTAATTGGGGTAAATTAAGAGCTAGCCGGGAAAGCGGAGTCTTTCCCGGCTAGAACACATGAAGGGATGTGCTAGTTAACTTACCGTATTTGACCCCTCGGGTACTGATTAGCTTTCCAGCGATCTTCTCGATGTCCTGATTCTTACCCTTAAGAATTAGCACCTCCAGGCAAAGGGACTGATCCAAGTGTACATGAAGTGTGGAGATGATGTTTTGGTG
This sequence comes from Limnochordia bacterium, assembly GCA_023230925.1. Taxonomy (NCBI): domain Bacteria; kingdom Bacillati; phylum Bacillota; class Limnochordia; species Limnochordia bacterium. The sequence goes on along the minus strand of JALNWK010000035.1, from coordinate 12,718 downwards.
GTAGTGATGCTGCAGGTCAGTTAGCCTATCGCTGAGTTCTCTAACGTGATGGTCATAAAGTAGGGTGAGTGTTCCTACGATCATTACTCCATTTTCCTCTTTTGCGTGGTCTGCCAGGTAATCCCTCATCATATCCCGGATGGCCTCAGAACGGTTTGTGTATCCTTGGTTGGTGATCAACTGATCAAATTTGGTCAAAAGATTGCTATCTACGGAAACCCCAAAACGGCTTAGTTCTCCTTCCATTACCAATGACTCCTTTCTATCCACCCAAGAGTAGTCGAGTGTATTGATGTTTAGGATTAGCCAGTACTGTTCTGGCAGGACCTTTCTCCAGGATCCTACCCCGTTCAATAATGCAGATCGTATCTGCGATTTTCCGAGCCAAAGCAGCGTCATGGGTGATGAAAAGCATCGAGAAACCCTTCTGGTACTGTAGCTCCTTGAGGAGACGCAGCAAATTCGCTTGGGAAGAAGGGTCCAGGAAAGAGGAGATTTCATCGGCGATGAGCAGCTTTGGTTCCATTACCAAGGCCCGGGCAATGGCCACCCGCTGCAATTGTCCGCTGCTTAGCTCCCTGCATTTGCGTTCAAGTAGGTTATCGCCTAGACCCAATTGTTCCACCGCGGTCTTTACCAGCTCTTGTCGTGTGGGCACAGGTAAACCCAGAAGAAGCAACGGCTCTTCCACAGCCGCAAAGACGCTAAAACGCTCATTAAGGGCTGCAATCGGGTCTTGGAAAACAATTTGGATGGCACCTTGCATAGAGGTTGCCCAATGACCCTGGATTCTGCGTCCGAGGAAGGAGACTAATCCCGCATCGGGGGTTAAGATCCCTGCCAAAACCTGGGCCAGGGTGGATTTTCCGGAACCGGTCTCTCCGAGTAAGGCCACTACTTCTCCGTGGGAGATCTCCATATCTACCTCACTTAATGCGCGCTGCTTATTGAAGGATTTACAGATGTCCTGTGCCCGAAGTAGCGTTGTGATCCCTCCCAAATGGCAGGCAATCTGGCGTCCCCCTTGCTCAAGCAATAAGGGCCGGGCACTTGCACATACCTTTTCTCTCTGGGTGCACCTACTGTAAAAGGGGCATCCTGCATGATTACCCTTAGCGTCCTGGGGCTTCATTCCCCATAATTCCTTGTAAGGATAATACTGGGGTGAGGAATTTATCAAACCTTTTGTATAAGGGTGGTTTGGTTTGTCTAGGATCTCCTTTGTGCCTGCCAGTTCCACGATGGTTCCTTGACACATGATGAGTGTCTTCTGGGTCATCCCCTCGATTAATGGTAGATCGTGCGACGCCACAAAACAGGTAAGGCCGAGCTTTTGTTGTAACCTAATCAATAGATCCCTAATTTGTCCTCGACTTAAGGGATCGATGGATGAAGTAGGTTCATCAATTAAAAGCAACTTGGGGTTTGCCCCAAGGGCCATGGCGATCAAGACCTTCTGCCTCATGCCTCCGGAGAGCTGATGGGGGAAGCTGTTGATGTGGGAGGGGTCTAGACCCACCGAGGAGAAAAGCTGCCCCACTGACTTGAGGTCCTGTTTCGATGTTCTAAGCACCTCTCGAATTTGCTCCCCCACGGTTAACACTGGGTTTAGGACCCTTTGGGTATTCGCGAAGACGATACTGATCTCCCGCCACCATAGTCTTCGCCGCTCCCCAAGGGGTAGCCTGAGGATGTTGATCCCGTTAAAGTAGACTGCGCCGGAGAGGGTGGCGTCCTGTGTGTAACCAAAGATGCTTTGTAGTAGGGTGGTTTTCCCGCATCCTGACTCGCCGATTAGCCCCGTAGCAGTGCCTGGATAAAGTACAAAGGAGACTTGATCCACGGCCCGTTGTCCTGATCTAAATGTTACTGTTAAGTTCTCAACCTGAAGCAGAGGATGTACCATGAACTACCGAACTATGCCACTGCCTGAGTTTCGCTGCAAGTAGCAACCCTCGGCTTCCCTCCTTTCTGTGGTATGGCGTTTATTAGGTTTTTGTTCACTTATGGCGACCTCAGTGCCATATAGGGCATCGATACTACGATAGAGCAAGGCCAAAGCGATGGCTACCCACGTAATAGCCAGTTGGGGACTGAGCAGCCACCACCTCCAAAAGTCTGTATGCCAGATGGCGGGGAAAGCCAAGGCATTTCGCATTATCTGTCCCCAGCTCGGTAGGCTTGGATCCCCAAGACCGAGGAAAGCCATCCCAGCTTCCGCCATAATCGCGCGGCTTGTGGTGCGGATTAGGGATAGACCCATTAAGGGGGCCAACTGGGGCAACAGATGTCGAAAAAACACATATAGTGGTCCTGCCCCATAGCTTCTTGCGGCTTTAACAAACCACTCCTCCTTGAGCCTCGCCGTGGAGGACCGGATTAGGCGTGCGGGCATCATCCATGAAAACAAGATAAGCACACCGATCGTATGGTTTAAGCTAGGACCCAACCACGCAGCTAGAACAATCATGACTAAAAACTGGGGGATCCCGAAGGTGATGTCAACCAAGCGCATCAAGAGTTGATCTATCCATCCCCCGTAGAAGCCAGCGGAAAACCCAATTAGTGAACCAATGAGTGTTGCACTCACGCCAACGCCAAGGCCCACGGTAATACTGATGCGACCTCCGAGAAGTAGTTGGGCGAGGATATCAAAGCCAAGATCATCGGTACCCAAAGGATGATCTTGGCTTGGACGCTGTAGCGGTGGGCCCGTTGAACGATCATAGGCAGTGGGGTAGATCCAACTACCGAATAGAGCGCATAGAATGGCTACCACTAGCATCAATATGCCTAGATATCCTGACCAAGATAGCCGCATAGCAAAACTCCTAACGTGCCCGGGGATCTAAACGGTAGCAAAGAAGGTCCCCAAGGAGGTTCATGGTGACAACAGAGATTGACGTAACAAGCAGGATACCCTGCATTAAAGGATAGTCACAGGCCAAAACGGCCTGCTGCAGTAGGCCGCCAATCCCCGGATAGGCAAAGAGATTCTCAACAAGAACGGCGCCGCCTATCATTGTGCCCAAGGAGGTCAGTGTTCGAGTGATAACCGGTACCAAACAATTCTTCAGTCCATGCTTAAACAGACGGGTTTTCCCTGGTAGTCCCTTAAGGTATGCTGTGTGCATGAACTCTTCGTTAAGTGTGGCAACCATAGTGTTGCGGCTCAGCAAGAAACTGCTACCTAGTCTGCTTAGGGCCAAAGTGACAACAGGCAAGGCGGCGTGATGGAGAATATCTAGTAGTTGACCTGGTCGGCTTCCATAGGAAGCAAAATGGGTCATGGCACCGCCTAGGGGAAACCAATGCAGCCGGGCGCCCAATGTAAATAACAACAGCGTACCAATCAGGAACACCGGGGTTTCCGCTAGGCAGACGAGGAAGAAGTACAGTGCCCGATCAAACCAACTACCTTGGCACCATGCCGCCCAACTACCCAGAATAACCCCCACAAGCGAACTAAGAAGGATACCTGAACCTACTAAAAGCACGGTCCAGCCGAGCCTTCTTAGTACCAAAGAGGCCACGTCCTCTTTGAAGTAAATACTTTTGCCCAGTTCTCCCGTCAGGAGTCCCTGCCAATACTTTAGATACTGCCGACTTAAGGGCTCATCAAGACCGTAGTAGCTTGTGAAGTAATCAAGCTGTTCGGCGGTGAGTACGCTAAAGGATTGATCTGTATTGACCAATGTAAGTAAGGGATCCCCGGGCAATGCCCGGGGTAATATGAAGTTCAAGTTAAACAGGACAAACAAGGTTAACCCGTACTCCAGTAACCGATGTGGTTTACTCAAATTCTAAGTTTCCTCTCTAATCCTGATTTGATCAAGGATGCACCAGATAGGACATGTTACAATGGGTCGGTTCATGGTGATCAAACATGTATACCCAGCCATCGAGTTTCTCCCGGTTATATACAAAGTAGTCGGTGGTACAAAACAGAGGGATCTCCGGTATGTTTTCTGCTATCAGGTTTTGCAGCTGATTGAGATAGTCCTGGCGAAGACTTTCATCTGTAGTCTTCCTTTGTTTTAGACATAGTCTATTAATCTCATCGTTAGCAAAGCCTACGGAAGACACCTGGGAGATCATCTGACCAGCTTTTTCCTGAGCGAAGCGGATGCGTAAGTAGTCGGGATCCATCCCCATCCCACCATGCCCGATTAAGCCAAGCTGGTACTGGCCGGTTTGAATGAGCGTATCCTTTGTTTTGGCATCGACACTTCGAATATTAAGCTCAATTCCCATCTCGGCCAGCTGTTCTTTCAGTAATTGGCCAATACGCGCTTCCCGCTCTCCCGCTACCAGTATGCTCAAACTTGGTATTGCTATCTCTTCCTCTGCGATGAGTTGTTTTGCCAACTCGGGATCATAGGGATAGTCGATTACTTGGGGGTTATAGTTAATGTGATCCACCGGCAGAATACCATAGCTGCCTAAGACGCCTGCTCCCCGGGCAATCTTTTCCACTAATTGTTGGCGATCGATACCGTGGGCTAAGGCTTGCCGGAATTTAATACTTCCCAAAGGTTCAACATTCATGTTAAATAGCAGCCGATAACCCCAGAACCCCGGATTTTGCATTACCGCAAATTGTTCAAGGTCGGCAAACAGTGATATGGCATCCGGTGGTATCGTTGCAGCATCCAAGTCACCTTGCAGCAGAGCTAAAGTCTCATCGCTCACAGGTACGAATTCAATGGCTGAGACCTTTGGAGCTGGACCGAAGAAGTCGGAGTTTTCCACAAACCGATAAGTTCCGTGCTCCCTGTTATATTGCTCAAGCTTGAAGGGGCCGGTACCAATGAAAGCGCTTGGCTCTAAGAAACCTATTGGGTCTTCAATATTCTCGTAGATATGCTTGGGTATAATACGCACAGAACCAAGCTTGCCGAGCATGGCTGCATCCGGAAAATCAAGGTGAACGATGAAACTATCTTCCTCAACAGACATGGTGATGTTCTCTGATGTGATATGGGCTTGTACCGGAGGATGTCTAAGCGCGTACTCAAAGGAGAAAAGTACATCCTCAGGAGTAAGCTTCCTACCATCATGCCATTTTACACCCTGGCGTAACTTAAAAACATAGGTTCGCCCTTGATCCAATACTTGGTATCCTGTGGCAAGCCAGGGGATATATCCGGACCCATCTCGTTCGAGGAGGCTATCAAAGACAAGTTGCATCTTGTACACGCCCGGTCCCCGGGAGTAATGTAGATAGGGTGCCGGAGGGCCCCAATCACCGCCGGGTAAGCGGAGAACCGGTTTTAGTGATTCCTGGGGCTCACCACCGATGTATTGCTGAGTTGGCCTTAGAAACCAGGCTACTAGTCCCGCGATCAGGGCTGCACATAGCACAAAGATACAGAACATGAGGTTCTTTTGTTTTCTAAGCATAACATCATAGACAACAATACCTCAGATTTCTATCCGAAGCATTATTGTCCCACCACCTTTCATAGATAATGCCTTTCCTTGTTTTCCGTAATAAGACAGTGTGTTCGCCCTAATCTGCTGCTTTCGGTTCTAAAGTGAGCACAGGGCTAAGTAGTTGCAGCTTTAATATCCAGCACCGGGGTTTTCGCGAAGGCATCTAACCCCTCAACGGTGATTACATTAGCCCGACGATTAATCAGTCTTACTTTAGTAACGCCAATGGGATTAGGTCTGTAGGGACTTCGGGTGGCAAAGGAGCCCATCATCGGCTGGGTTTCATCGCCGAAACGATGCCCTTGGAGCCCGGTGCGTTTAGGTAAATAGTTCATCCAATACAATACCGAAAGATAAGTGCAATCTTCAATCCTTAAAAGCCCGTCTATGTATTGTTCTTTGATGTGAATCTCTACCACCTTGGGGAAAGGGTAGAGTCGGCTCGGGCCAATGACCTTGGGGGCAGACACTTCTCTTCGGTAATGAACATAGCCAATGGGTTCTATCTGAATCACGGTTCCCACAGCCCCTCTTGATTTAGTTGAGTTCCTGGGTTAGGAAGCTACCAGCGTTTAAGATCCTCATAGGCACAGGGGATACAACAGAGTTTTCCGTCCCTTATGCGGAGCTTTGCTTCGCTAACGGATTCATCACAGAAACTACAAGGATAGGAGCGGTGCATACGCGCCTTAGGCGGCAGCTTCAATTCCACTTCCTCGACTTTAGCAAACAGCTCTTCATCCATGGAGAGAATGTTCTCGATACCTACATCCTTGGGCCAACTCAGGTTGCGCACGGCAATGCGGATGGCCTTATTCTCGGTTCTTAGCCCAAAGGTATAGACTTGTTTTCCGTAGTCCTGCAAGAGGAGGTTGCCCTTGCCTAATGTGGCGCCCGTTGTAACCGAGATGGCATCGACTGCACAAGAAGCATTCTCAACGATAGCGATAATCTCCTCATCGATTGCCCGCCGGGATGCTAGCTTGTCCAAGGCAATTATCCCCACTCGATAGCCAATAGCCAATCCTTTACAGGTATGGCCATGAAATTGTATGCACCGGTTCCACATACCAAACCAAACCTCCCGTAATACGAAAATAAACTTCGTGTTACTGACAGTATAGGTTAGAATCTCAAATACTGTCAAGTCAGTGAAAGAGTAGAGACTGATCGAAAAGATGCAGAGGGTTTGGCCCGTTGGTTGCGAAGTGGAGAGCTTACTCCTGTTTAGGTCCCGGAAAGAACACGAAGCATTCAGGGACCTAGTCCGGGCAAGACAGACTGCCAAGGAGAACGTTTATTGTCAACGGCAGCGAATTTGTAAGATGCTCCCACGTTTGGGCCTGAGTTGCAATCCGGAGTTACCATCACTGCTGTTGCGATCAAGCCATTCAAGAGCAGTGCTGCAGAGAGTTCATCCGTGGAGATCTACCTAAGCAACAGTGATAGTGCTTGGTTGGTTGAACGGGTAGATTGGGGAGCTTTCTACCAGTTGGCATCAACTACAGAGGAATTGTTTTAGAGACAGACTAGGTTGCTTTATCCGGCATCAGGCAAATCGAGACATTTTGCGCAGATTGGCTCCCCGAGAAATCCAAGTTAAGGAGCTCCCCCAAGACTTACTTAAACGTATGGGGACGAGGTACAATCTCACTGAAGGCCGCCACAGACTCCCAACTGAACCTACCATACGTCAAAGGTTGTCGGTTCCGCAGTCAGATCCGTACTTACCACAATGGACCATTGGCCGGTGAGCTTCACTAGGACAAAACGTAGTTCCTGGCAGAGCCTTTGCCCTCACAGCAGGTCTAGACGCAAGTAAGCGCCTGGATCATACATCTATCTCCTTCCCCTGGGAAATTGCTTACATGTTCTGACGACGAGGTCCTGTGATAACCCCTTGTTTTCTGAGGTTAGGTTAATGCAAGGGTCATGTTTGGGTGCCAAGTGGGCAACCTATGCCAAGTATGATATACTTTGCAGTAGTCAGAAGAATGCTAGAGTGCTTTCCAAATAGCGTGCAGGAATTTAGACAGAAGCCGTCGAATTAGCAAGAGATCTGTTTTAGTACCTGGTACTAAATTAGCAGTGCAAAACATATGGGGCGCATTTGGGTACGGGGTAGCTTGCGCCACCTCAAGACGAATGGGGGCAAGAATCCTATGGAGTATTTCTTAACTGAAGAGCAGCAGATGATCAAAGAGCTTGCGGCTCGCATTGCCGATGAAAAGGTGGCGCCGGTGGCGCTGGAGTTAGATGAAACTGGTCAGTTTCCTTGGGAGATTATGAGGATCTTGGCCGATACGGACCTGTTTGGGGTGTGGGTACCTGAGGAGTACGGTGGCTTGGGCGGGGGAGTCTTTGAACAGTCCCTAGTTGTGGAGGAGCTTTCTCGGGCTTGTAGTGGTGTTGCAGTAAGCTATGCAGCCAGCGGACTTGGTGGATTTCCCATCTTACTGTTTGGTTCCGAGGAGCAAAAACAAAAATATATGCCCCAGATTGCTTCTGGGAAGAAACTTGCGGCCTTTGCTGTAACCGAGGCCAATGCGGGTAGTGATGCTAGTGCCATTAGTACCACCGCAACGCTAGATGGAGATCATTACGTATTAAATGGTACCAAGCAGTGGATCACAAATGGCGGTGAGGCTGAGATCTATACGATCATTGCCATGACCGATCGAAATAAAGGGGCCCGGGGAGCTAGTGCCTTTATAGTGGAGAAGGGTACCGAAGGATTTAGCTTCGGTAAGAAGGAGAACAAAATGGGCATCCGTGCCTCAGCAACCCGAGAGTTAGTCTTCGAGAACTGCAGCATTCCGAAGGAAAATTTACTGGCCAAAGAGGGAATGGGTTTTATTGTGGCGATGAAAACCTTCGATAAGACCCGACCTGGTATTGGGGCCCAGGCCGTAGGTATTGCCCAAGGGGCCTTAGACTATGCGGTGAACTATGCCCGGGAGCGAAAGCAATTTGGCAAGAGCATCGCCTCTTTCCAGGCGGTTTCTCATATGTTAGCCGATATGGCCACACAAATCGAGGCGGCCAGAGCGTTGGTATACGCTACTGCCCGGATGATCGATTCCGGTGCCAAGAACGTATCTAAAGAAGCGGCAATGGCCAAAGTCTTTGCTTCGGATGTGGCCATGAAAGTCACCACAGATGCGGTACAAATCCTAGGCGGTTATGGCTATATGAAGGAGTATCCTGTGGAGAAGATGATGCGGGATGCGAAGATTACGCAGATCTATGAAGGTACGAACCAGATTCAGCGGAATATTATTGGGCAAGAACTGATTAAAGAATCCATGCGGGGTTAGGTTTTGCCATAGATAGGCAGGTGGATTTTGTGAATATTGTTGTTTGCATAAAGCAGGTGCCGGATCCTAGTCAAGCAAAGATAGACCCAAAGACTGGTCTTGTTATTCGGGCGGGAGTTAAGAAGATCCTTAATCCTTTTGATTTGTATGCCATTGAAGAGGCGGTAAGGCTTAAAGAAGCCCATGGTGGCAAGGTTACTGCTCTAAGCATGGGTCCTCCCGATGCGGCGGAGGCCCTAAAGGAAGCAGTGGCGATGGGAGTCGACGATGCAGTACTGTTAAGTGATCGCGCCTTTGCCGGGGCGGACACCCTCGCAACTTCCTATACATTGGCATTGGGTATAGGGAAAATAGGGGCCTTTGATTTGATTATCTGCGGGCGTCAGGCGGTTGATGGGGACACAGCGCAAGTAGGACCAGGTATAGCAGAGCAGTTAGGGATTCCTCATGCTACCGATGTCCGGCGTATTGTCTCAGCGGATGATGGCCAGCTTGTGGTGGAGCGGATGATCGAAAACGGATACGAGACAATAAGAATGCCTCTACCGGCCCTTATTACCGCGGTCAAAGAGTTGAATGAGCCAAGGATGCCTTCATTAAAAGGCATGATGCGTTCGAAGAAAATGCAAGTGCCCATCTGGGGTCCTGGGGATATCCAAGCAGAGCCAGAACGGATTGGCAGTAATGGTTCTCCCACCCAGGTTTACCGGACCTGGGAGCCAACTAGAAAGATTACAAGTCAGATGTTGGAGGGTACGCCCCAACAGCAGGCCAGGGCTCTTCTAGAGAAACTAGGCCAAGTACAATGATGCCTTAAGAAGGCGGTGAATGCAAGTAATGTCGATTAGAGTAACCGATGCGTGTATTGGGTGTGGTAGTTGTATAGATGAGTGCCCCTTTGGCGTGATCAGCATGGAAGGTGAACGGGCTGTGATCGGGGACGGTTGTACCCTATGTGGTGCCTGCGCCAAGATCTGTCCTGTGGAAGCAATCATCATAGAGCGAGGGCAAAAAGAAGCCAAAGCTCCTGAGGGTAAGGATGTCCTAATTTTCTGTGAGCAGCGCAATGGCCAGGTGGCCGATGTTTCTTACGAATTGCTTTCGGTGGGGCGCATGCTTAGCGACAAACTAGGGGCGCAACTGACGGCGGTAATCTTGGGGGAGGGCATTAAGGACCACGCTCAGGACTTAGTAACCTATAGTGTGGACCAGGTTTACTACTTTGACCATCCACAACTTAAGCTGCCCCATGAAGAGAAATACGTGAGCCTGATTACTGACTTAATTACAACGATCAGACCATCAGTTTTCCTGATTGGTGGTACCACCCTTGGACGGTCCATCGCTCCGCGGATTGCCACCAGATTAGGTACTGGTCTAACGGCGGATTGCACTGGTTTTGATTTGGATGAGGCGGGTAACCTAATGCAGACCCGGCCGACCTTTGGCGGTAACTTGCTAGCGACCATCATTTGTCCAAATCATAGGCCCCAAATGGCCACCGTTCGTCCTAAGGTGTTCTCCATGCCGGAGCGGGTGGCAGATTATCCGGGACAGCTAATAGAGATGGCTGTGCCTGAGGATTTAAAGGCACTGAGTGAAATTCTCTCTGTTACGGAACAGGACGATGAGACAGCAAACATTGCCGAGGCGGAGATTATTGTTGCCGGTGGACGGGGAATGGGTGATGCTAAGAATTTTGCCCTTTTAAACGAGCTGGCAAAGCTCTTAGGTGGAGCAGTAGGTGCCTCGCGTGCTGTCGTTGACGCTGGGTGGATACCCTATGCCCATCAAGTAGGACAGACGGGAAAGACTGTTAAGCCAAGGATTTATATTGCCTGTGGCATTTCCGGAGCTATTCAACATTTAGCCGGGATGCAGTCTTCAGATGTCATTGTGGCGATTAACAAAGATGCCAATGCCCCCATCTTCCAGGTGGCGGACTACGGAATCGTGGGAGATGTGTTAGAGGTGATTCCTGCTTTGATCAGTGAGTTGAAGGGTAAGGGTTGATCTAGACAAGCAACAAGTACTGCTTCGCCCTCAAACTCGTTAAGTTCCGGGGGAAATAGGATAACTAGGGCCAAGAGGGCAATTAACACTCCAATTACAAGGACGAAGAGAAAGCCCGGTGAGGTCAGAAAATAGATGAATCGATCCTTGATGTTAAGTGGGGGCAAAGCCCGGTTAGACCAAGGCATTCCCTCTTCAAATTTATCCGGGTATTTGCGTATTACAGCAGCTTCCTTGTTCTCCCGGAGTCGTTCTTGGTAGATCTCAATAAAACGGGATTTATCTTCTAGCATACCTACAAGTTCCTTTTTGGGAGTCATCGACTCCCCTTTTTTCTTATTATTCGCCCCACACATGATAAACATACGGTATGTTTACCCTTTGCATAGGAAATAATTTCTACTGAAGAAATAAATTAAGGGGTGGATATACAGTGTCGGGGCGAAGTACATCGGAACGTAGACTTATTATTGCTTTGTCGGTCATGGTGGTATTGAGTGTGGCTACAGGAGTAGTTCTAGGCTCCTTCTTACATGCAAAGTGGCCGTGGACGTCGATTGACGAAGGACACCTAGCCGGGCAGGCCACCGGTGGGGAAGATCCAACTGTTGCCGTAGTGGAACAGGTGGGGCCTGCGGTGGTCAAGATTGTGACCACCCGGGATCTCATATTAGATAACTTCTTCTTCCAGATTGTTGAAGAACGGGAAGGCATCGGTTCCGGGGTTATTGTGGACAAAGAAGGAACCATCCTAACCAATAATCATGTGATTGCTGATGCGAAAGAGATTACGGTATTTCTGCCAGATGGCAGGAGCTTTCAAGGCGAGGTCATTGGTAGAGATGAGTTCTCGGATCTAGCTGTAGTACAGATCCAAGGGGATAATCTGCCCACTGCCACCTTAGGATCATCCGGTGATCTACGGGTGGGAGAAGCAGTAATCGCCATCGGTAACCCCTTCCGTTTTGATAACTCAGTTACCACCGGAGTAGTAAGTGCCTTAGGACGGGACATCACCATCGATCCCCGTTCAGGATTAGATCTACAGAACATGATCCAGACCGATGCATCGATCAATCCCGGTAACAGTGGTGGTGCACTACTGAATACTAGGGGTGAGGTTATTGGGATTAATACAGCAATCTACCAGCCTGGCCAAGGGATTGGGTTTGCAATTCCCATCGATAGTGCTAAGGATGTTATGGAGCAGTTGAAACAGTACGGTAGAGTAGCCCGACTAGGGGCCCTCGGTGGTACCCTTACCCCTGAGATAGCCAAGGAACTTGGTCAAAGACTAGGGTATGAAGTACCCTCAAAGGGAGCCTATATCCTATCGGTACGGGAGGGAAGTCCCGCGGCTGAGGCGGGTATTACGAGTGGTGATACCGTTATCAGTGTCAACGGAACACCGATCTCTACGATGGATGAGCTAGTAAAGAAAGTGCGCAGCCATGCCCCCGGTGATAAGCTAAGGATAGCCTTAATCAAAGAGGGGGTAAGAAGGGAAACCACAGTCACTTTGTAAGTACCACGGCAGTAGTACGTGAAGTAATCCCTGGCTAGGCTACTTTACGTACTTACTTTCAACAGTCGATTCTAGCACCGCATGCCTATCAGTACCTCTGTTACAACTCTTACCAAATAACCTATTTGAAACCACAAACCGACCTAAAGCGACTACTGTATTAGTAAATACGCTACTTGAAAAGTATTCACAACGTGTTACCAATCAGGGACTGGATTCGGCCCGAAATTTGGTGCATTCTAGTTGTAGTGAGACTCCCTACCACCTTAATTCCGTCCGAGTTTACGGAATGTCAATCGAGATTGGTATGAGTCAAGAATTTACGGGTTCAGGTAGGTGATCGCGAACGCGACGGATACCGCGGGTCCCATGAGAGAGAAGGGAAAAGAAGGGATCGAGAGGCTCAATCTCCAATATAGGAGATAAG
>JALNWK010000034.1 GCA_023230925.1 Limnochordia bacterium | reverse complement strand
TTGTCCCATTTTTCTGCAAAGCACTCAAGTTCCGCGTACCCTTCAGCTTCGCTAGAGGCCGTGTAAATCCTTCTGAGATCGGTAGCCACAGCCTTACGCTCTTTCCAAGGCACAAACTTGAGGTAGTTGCGGATCTGGTGAACAATACACTTCTGAACTTCGGACTGGGGGAAAGCGGCTCCAATTGCTTCAGAGATGCCTGTTAGGTTGTCTACCGCAAAGATTAGGATGTCCTGAGCACCACAGTCCTTGAGTTCGTTCATGACTGTCAACCACTACTTTGCTGACTCCGTCTCTGAAACATATAGACCCTGACAGCTTTTGGTACCCTCGAGGTCTATCCCGATTATGGCATAGACAGCAACGTTCTTAGCACATCATTATAGCGCATTTTAATCATCTATGGCGTCCATGAAAATGACGGTGTATACCGGTTGCAACGGACGGATTTGCGAATCCTGAGCATGCTCCATGACCGTATCTGTAATGTTGCTTGTTGGTCTCGGGAAATATCTAGCCATAAATATGTTGCTTGAATCTCGGGTGTCATTCCATTGGCGCGCATTGAAACCACCTTCGCTTCTATGCAGGGAATATCACATTGCCATTTTTCACCACCCGGCGGTCAAAAGTTGATTTCTGATCACGAGACACATAGAGTTTGATCTCTTCTAAGTAGGACTGCACCGTCTTCGGCCTATAGCCATTCCTTGGATTGGCATCGTCACCCGCCTTCTCGGCGTGTTTCTGATTGCCAAGGTGATCCGTTAGGTCTTCATCGTAAATGGCTTCAAGGACCTCTTTCATCATCTTGTGCATTAGCTCTTGAAAATCCTCAGTGGTCTTGACTCCCTGCTCCCCATTAATCTCTTTGAGTTCCCCTCTTTCAAACATCATCAGTCTATCTCCTGTCTTTTACCTCCATTATTAACAGGAGTCTACACAAATAAGCGCGCACTCCTTAGTATTGCCCGATGTCCTTTTGCTACTCATTTTGGTCATTACTTACGGAGGTGAACCACAACTTCTCAACAACCTTCAAGTTAAATAGTTGCCTAACCTCCCTAACCCTTAGTATCATCAGCATAAACACATAAGTCACTCCAGCCAATACAACCACAATACCTAACCGTATAACCTCAGGCAAAGCAACCTTCCCGGCAAGCAGAGTCATTAGATTATTACACAACAACCCCATCAACAATGATGCTAGAGTGCACTTAAACACAAATGGTATTGTGGAGGCCATATCAATTGTATTTACTCTCTTAAACATACAAACCAATAACACAATAGTACCTATCAAGACAGATAACGAAGTCGCTAAAGCCAAACCTCCATGGGCCATAAACCGAACGAATACAAAATTCAGTGCAATATTGCTACATACCGTAACTATACCCACAATCATAGGCGTTTTGGTATCCTGAAGAGACCAAAAACCTCTCTTGAGTAGATTATTTAGGGACAAGAATGGTAAACCAACCGCATAAAAAATCACTGCATACGCGGTCATTTGTGTGGCAGCCGCATCAAAAGCCTTTCGCTCGAACAATACACGCACGATTGGTTCCCTAAGTACAATCAACCCAACCATCATCGGTGTGACCCAAATGACAATGTTCTTAACACCCAAGATCAGACGTTCACGAAAACCCGCCCAGTCCTCTTTCATCGCCGTCTCAGCAAGTCCTGGATATAAAACAGTCAGCAAACTACCTACAAACAAACCGAAAGGAAGCATGGTCAACTTATTAGCAAAACTTAGTGCAGAGATACTTCCTTCAGTTAGCATGGACGCCATTTGTTTATCAACTATGGTATTTATTTGATATACGGCACTACTCAAAAATACAGGTAAAACAAGGTGGGCTGCCATCTTTAGCTCTAGACTTCCCCAATCGAGTTTTGGCTTATACCGCACCTTCCGTCTATGCAAAGCTATATCCTGTAATACAGCTTGACTAACAATTGCCGCAACAGTACCAATAGCCAGTGCCGTAATACCATAGGTTTTTCCAAGTAATACTGATGAAAGTATTATTATCACATTGTACGGCAAACCGACCATTGAAGGTACTGCGAAGTTTTGCATCGAATTCAATGCAGCACTGTACAAGGAAGAAAGCCCCATAAAGATAATGCTGGGTAACATCAACCTAGTCAAATATGTAGCTTTACCCAACATTTCTTGATTAAACCCTGGTGCCATAATCCTCACCAAATAAGGAGCCAACGGTTGTGCAATACAAAACAACATGGAAAACCCGATTACCAGCACCGTCAAGAAGTTATTAAACACATCCTGAAACTGTTCTGCATCTTTGGCATAGGCCTGTGTAAATATAGGAATCAGTACAGTACTTATCGCTGCTCCCAAAGCCGCGATAAGTATACCCGGTACCGATAAAGCAACGAGATATGCATCTGTGTCACCGGTGGCCCCAAAGTAAGCAGCAATTGTCATTTCCCTGCCAAAACCCAGGACCTTACTGATAATCGTAAAGAACATTACAATCCCAGTAGACTGCAACAACTGATATTTGTATTCCATACACTAACCGTCTCTCTAAAAAAATCCCACAAGAACACGACTTGGCAGCTCCCGTAGGTATAACAAAAACAGCCTTCAGGACTTGATATTTCCCGAAGGCACTATTACTTACATCATTCTTGTCAATCTATACTACAAAATAAAACACTACCAACATCATTCAGATCATAACCAATCTTCTAGTCCGACGCTTTTCTCAGAACACAACCCATATATAACCAGCTAGCCAATCCTTTTGGAACGTGCGTAAAACCACTCACAAACAACATTCCTTGGCTTAGCCACTATAAAGAACAAAACATAATAAATTATCAGACTCTTATCACTTCAACTGTTGACACTTTCCTTTACCTTACACATTGCCAACTCGAACACTTCTCGCAGAGTTCCACTAGGGCTTTCGTCCTATGCAAGAAACACGCACATCCCCTCAATGTATGATAAACGTCTATGCAGTCGACCATGAATTACCGCATACAGAGAAGATGATAATATGTTCGACATATAACACTACTTTCCTGCTTTATCAAGCAATCCCCTCTGATTTTAGCACTATTCCCAAGAAAAAAATGCAAACCGTTAGGAACCGTAACTAAACTAGAAATTCAAGTCCATACCGAGCGGAATATTCGCCCTGTCGACTAAGTCTCTCTAGCACAAGTCTTGCTCGATCCTTGCCTCGAATCAAACAACCGACACCATCTTTTCCCCAAAAGCCATCTAAGAACAAAGCCAGGCATCACCGAAACCAACAATACTAACCAAATCTCTGCCTATACCCCTATGGAATGACCGATAATTCCATTGTTGCCACCGACGGTACCCCCTCAGAATACCGACCTTGGACCCGACGTAGATAGAACACTGGCCCGCGCTTCATAAAGGATAGGTCAATCTTACCTATCGTGACCCTCTCGTAAGCGTCCTAATCACTCACAGAGGTTCCAAACAGCTGGCCTCCAAGGATGCATGCATTCAATCTGGACAGAACCGGTGCAGCCCAAGTCGGATAAGAAGGCAACCACCAAGTCAAGTAGCCCGCAGAAGCCCATCCGCAATCCATCATAGAACCCGTGAAATGCAGTATAAATCATTCATCGGTGATTAACTCCAACAGTATCCACCCTACGACTCTAAAGCAAGCGATCCCATTAGTGTTTGAAAATCAAGAGCTACGCCACGGGCTCAGCAACATTGTAGAATAATCTCCCTTCGGTTAGGCCGAAAAAGCCCACATACGCCAGTAGAACGAGAAAGCTCAACGATGGATCAATGTTCTTGCGGTTCCGATCCGCGCACAGCTAGGCTGATCCATTGCGGTGAGCATCATTGTTTTCGATGAACCGCAAAAAACGAGTTGACGAGAAGCTTAACTAGCCCTTCCATACCAGTAACGTCAATCGATGCACCATAGCTGACTCAACGGCGGCCCGTTACTGCTTCACTCCGTCGTTCTCATAGATGCAAGTAACACATGGGAAACACAAAGCTAGTGGGTCACTTTCTTTACCCAATACTTAGTCTCACCCACAAGGATACTACCTAAGGCTAAGAGATCACCCCGGACATAGCAGGTCAAAATCCAACCAGATTCTCCTGATCTCCTTTGATCTAGGGTGTCTATTCCAGAACCCCACTTTTCTTGCCTGCTAATGTCTTTAGCTAAACAGTCTCGCATTGCCCGGTTGCTTCATCAATTGAACAAACTCACCACTTTTCCACCAGCAGATCCTATCCATCGCTGCATTCCTTATTCAACCATGGATCCTAAGCGAACCCTCTGTACTCAAACACGATATGACTAGCCCCTGCTAACCACATCTGCCAACTAACTGTTGTATATGCAACTAGAGTCCAGCCTTATACGAAAGAGCTCTATTTCAACCTCACCTTGATACGAAAAACCACAGAAACGAATCTTTTTCTCTCGCTCACAAACCCCGGTACCATCGGCGTGTACAGCTCTACTATACATGTAACCAGTATCTATATACACAAACATTGTAAAGGGATTTTACACGCTATCCAGAACCATTTAACTACGACCGGTCACATTTATCTTACCAGTAAGGAGGTTATCTAGCTTTATACCATTGCCGCCGGAAATACTAACATCCGAAAGGAGCAAACGAATGAAAAGAAATCTAGTCTTGTCCGTGATCATCGTACTTTGTTTATTGAGGAGCAGTCCCACATGTTATGCTGACTGGAGCATTGGCGGAGGGATCGCCTTTGGCGGTTACCAGACGATGTTAAACGACACCTTTGGAGCAAATCCTTTCTTCACCCTAAAATCCTACCCTCTATTTCAACTCTGGGGTGCCATCGATCTTACAGACAAACTGGAGGTGACCCTATCAAACACTACTTACCTCCATTGGGAAGTAAGCGGTACCCGCGGCTCAATTACAACGAGCGCGGACAATCAGCACGTTAGTTCCCATTCATACTTATCTGCCGGGATCAGTGCTGCAGTAGGTTCTCCTGTCTATTTGGGACTTGGCATTACCGCCTTCCATGAGAAAGCCTCAGTCTCGCCTGAGTTCCAGGACCTATTCGATGCCATCTGGGATTACTTCGGAAGCGGTGAAAAGCCAAAGTCATCATCTACACAAGTAAGACCTCACATCAAAGTTGGGTGCGAGTATCAACTTACAGAAGATATCGGTGTTCGAGGAGAACTGCAGATGAACTATAACATGCCTCTTCTTGCAAAAATCGGGATCACCCGCCTGTTCTAGAAAAGTGCAGCCCACCAAGATTATCTTGGTGGGCTGCATCCCCCTAGAAGAAACAACGAACCACAAGGGCCAGCAACACCTATATCTACAGTGTTTAAAGAAAGAATGCTACTAGAGATCTTCCTTCCAGGATGGCGTCATCTTGATGCACCACACATCGCTTGAGATGATTGACGTAGCGTAGGATTAGATAGCCATCAACTGAGTATGGCTCCAGATTGCATCATGGCGGCTTGTGCTAAGGCAGGTAAAAGTCTACTTCCTAAAGTGCCCCACTGGTTTTCTCATCGGCCCATAGCTTCAACCAGCGGGTGATCAAGTCACCTTTGCCATACAGTAATGCGCTGTCTTTACGTCCATAGGTCGTTGCCAATGTAGAAACAGGGACATGGTAAAAGCCCTGTAGTCCAAGGACGACATCAAACTCATACCGCCTAATAATCTCCTTAATTCCGTCCCTTTCCAGATTTCCAAGACTCCAGGCAGGAGTCAACTCTCCCAAATTGGTGAATACCTCTAACTCTGGCGTTACTAAAAACGCCAAGAGCGAAGGTGTCTGGGCATAGGGTTCGTTGTTTTGGCTCAATTCAGGCAACCACGCGGATTCAGGCTTTCCCAGGGCACTAGACAAGTCAACCGCTTGAAAATGCTTAATAGTCTTATCGGATAAGTATTTGGGCAGCCGATCCAGCACCTGGGCTGAGGGACGCAAGTGCTCATGGACAAAAGCTTCCCCCACCGGTGTCGGTAGATTGACAAACACCACAAATTCTTTACCTAATCGCGCCACACGCTCTTCTAGCTTGAGTTCTTGGATGAGTTCAACAAACGCGTCCAATTCGTCAATCACCCGATTGCTCAAGAAAAGCTGCCAGCGTGGTGCAATACTTTGGTCTAATAGACGTTCCGTTGCCAAGAGGTTATCTTGAAATGAACCAGCCCTCCGGGTAAAGTAATCGGTGTTCGCCTCTAGGCCAAAGAAGCTGATCTGCACTACCTTGGTGCCCACCTCCTTTAGCCAAGCTGCATAGTCTTGTTCCCGGGCCAACCGCCAGCTACTCGCTAGTTCAAAACGAAGCGCCCCTCCAGGATAACTGAGTTCTTTCTCCAATTCCCATAGCCTGCGATACTCCGGCAAGCGATCCGGTTCCCGAAACCAAGTCTGGACGATGATTTGATCAAAGACCGGCTTCACATCATCAGGACGCCGATAGGAACGAAACTGCTGCACCACCCACCGCAAGGCTTCTTCGGACATGCCTTGATCAGTACCATGCCCCAACCAACAGTGACGACAGCGGTTTGGGCATCCAGCCATATCCACGGTAACACCTACCCGGCCTGAAGTAATCCTTGGCATACGTTCTCCCCCTGTTCATCATACAAACCCCTTCGCCTGTCAAGCCAGCAATCCTTCCGGTATCTCCTGCATCACACACCGGCACTTGTAGCTTGCCTTAGAGCCTCACAGCTGAATCCTTTCTATCAGTTACCCAGAGCAAACACCCATTCGCTCAAAACCATATCCTTAAGCCTCCCACATATGATCAACTCTCTTGGTTTCCTCACCTCTGAACGCTTGCCTTTACAGAGACTAGGGAAGCAGCTAACTGACAGGCTATGGAAACTTACCTAGGTCTTGGGGTAACTTACGTGCAACTGGCCATTAAGCGCAGGCTCGACCTAGGCCACCGGCAGACAATTCCCTTTTCTGTGCCGATTAGTATCTACCCACCTTATGTCCTTCATCTAACATCGCCAGGTAGTTCGCAATCGGTATGTAATTAGTCACGCTATTTCCTGTACCCAATGCATAGCCACCACCAGGCATGCATGCCTCTAGTACTTCTCTGGTGCGGACTCTCACCTCCTCTTCACTAGCCCTACATAGGAAGTCTACATCGAGCCCTCCAAGGATTGCCATCTTGTCACCCAAGGACTCCTTGACCTCTTTGATGGGCATAATGACATCCTCATAGGAATGCTTAGCATCTATGCCACAATCAACAATATCTCCAATAACCTCCGTGAGATTACCGCATGAATGTAGGATCACAGGCTTATCATATTGATGCACTATGTCACAGTACCGCTTATACCAAGGGAACACCAGTCTGCGCAAATCCGTCGGGGAAATCATTGTACCCGAACGAAAGCCCAAATCATCGGAGATCAACATGGCACCCACTGCCTCGTGCTGGACACAATACTCGTAGATCAGCTCATATAATCTACCGATCCGCTCAAAGACAGCATCAACTAAGTCCGGCTGGTCGACCAAAGCATAGGATAAGCCCTCACAAACAAACCCATCGGATCTTCGAGTACGTGTCCAGTCAACACGATACCTTTCATTCCCTCAGGCATTTCCTTCAAAGCCAGATCCAATTCCTCAAAATACTCTGGTGCCACAGTAGGCCATGGATACTTCTCAAAATCCTCCCAGTTTGCGATACTACACATACCAGCCGTTCGATAGCAACGTTAACCCTTAGATAACTCAGCTGTATCGCTCGTGCTGGCCTGTCCGTGCATAGGCAAAGGAATATTTAGGAAAAGACAGACAAAATCGTAACCAAGCTGACATTGAAATTCAATGCGGTCTTTTAGTCCCTGATATGGGCGGCCAAGAACCTTACTGATGACTTCCTGGTCGGCAAATAATTCGTAAAAAGGTACTACATCGGGCTCTCCTTCTCTCAAAAGCACTTTCCTTAATCTGCTGAAATCAGGTTCCCTTTTCAATCCCATTCCTCCGTATCTGTATTCTGTACTAACCGGGATTAGTGCCCCGCCTCCTAGTGCATCCTTGACTAAGACAGTAAGAATACTGCCCCTGATGCGATATCTGGATTTATCTTGTGCCGGCAATACTTCTTAAGCCTATTAATGCGAACCGACATATATGTAGAAACCCAGTGAACCACCGACACAACCCATACTGGTAACTTGGAGACTGGTGGTATCCACTAGCTTCTTACTAGGATATCTTCGGTACAATACTTGATTTGGCTCAAAAACCAGAGTAGATTTCTAGCTATAGTTCCGCACCACAACATCAACTCTGAAGTCTATCTTTAAGCAAAGAACGTTAGGCATATGTAGAATGGAGATAAAAAACCACAGGCCCGTAAGCTCATACGCTGTATTCTTGTCTATACAGGGATAAAAACAAAACCAGTGGGCAGTTTTAGATCAACAGTCAAAGAATCGTTTCTTACTCTATTGGTATGTAATCTTCCAAGCAGGCGCTCCCCCTCCCATCCAATCCTGCCGGACCACAACAGTGGATGCATGGCAGCCAAGGCACCGTCCCACTTGATGTTCCTTTGCTGCCGGACACTACTAGAGATCCGTTTCCAAATATAGTCTGTCTAGGCTACAGAATAGTTGCATCCTGCTCGCCCTTACCTTGGGATAATCCGCAACTCCTATTTCAGCAGAGAAAGACTTATGAACATCGGTCTTGCCAAGCCACCCAGATGGCATCCATTATCTTGCCATCGATGCTATTGGCTTAGTCCTTTCATCTGTTCTCAGTCGGCTTTTGGGGGCCCTCAAGGGTCTTACTGATTAGACCAATGTAGTAGCCCATCAGCACCGAGCCGGACCCGGACTACTACATTTGGTCTATCTCTGAAGCACGCTTATTCCTTACCACTACCAGCTAAACATGAAAGCTGCGTTTACAGCAGTTTCCTTACGTACGCGACTGACTTACGAATATCCTCTTTTACATCCCCGGTTCCTTCGTACTCAATCACAAGGGAACCCTGGTAGCCTGCTTGTTTTAGGGACTCTACTATGTATGGCAGATCTACATCACCCGCACCAATAGTAGTCCCCTTCACACGGATCCCGTCAACTCCTGTATAAACACCCACTGTTTCACTACTATCCGCGCGGCGAAAGTCCTTGAAGTGCACATGGCCTACCCTGTGGGCCAACCGATCCATCGCCTTTTTAGGATTCTCTTTGCACAGCATGAAGTTGCCTGTGTCAAAGTTTGAGGTTAGAGCCGGTGAGCCCACCTCATCTAAAATACGCTCAATCTGTGCGCTAGTTCCGGCAAAGGTACCGTGGTTCTCCAAGGCCAGCACCACCTGTTTTTCTTCCGCATAGGTAGCAGCCTCTCGCAAACCGTCTACAATCCAGGCAAAACCTGTATCAAAGTCTATACCGTCCTTTTCATTGCCGGAGAATACACGGATCACCGGAGCCCCTAGGGCTACAGCTAGGTCAATCTCCCGCTTCGCATAGTCCAGCATCTTTTCCCTAGCACTAGCATCGGCATTCACAAAATCATTGTCAATCGAATAGCATAGGATATCTAAGCCAAGCCTTTTAGTCAATTTGACAATATCATTGGGTTCGGTGGCCTTATCAGTCCAGAAGTAATCAAGCAGCTCCACCCCATCAACACCCAATTCTGCGGCAAAGTGCGCAAAATCCTTTACGGTAAACCCTTTCCCATATAGACTTACAACACTCCACATACTTAATCCAAGCTTCATTAGTATAAAAGCCCCCCTTCTCCAATTTGAGTTTCCTAAAAGCACTAGGCCCCGAGAATCGTCTTAAGAGCCCATGTTATTCCACCTGACGAGTACCGGTGAAGCTATCAGTAGAACCTTAAGCAACGCTTTACACCAACGTCCCGACAAGTGGAATGGCTCCTTTGCTCGCATAAGACCTAGTCAATCTCTCTGCTTGTGATGAGCAAACAACTATGTTTGTGCAAACCAACACTAGATACCCAGATAGAATATGACAGAATCCCAAACCCTGGGTTACCCTTAGTGACCCACTGCCCAATTGGGGCATTCCTATTAAACCTTAAGCTATGCGCATATACTCCAACCCAGCCCAATCCTGATCCGCCTGTCCTTTAGTTAACCAAAGAGCATTACCGCGTAAGGACGACCGGTCCATATACGCCAAAGGGCATCAAGCTATAAGAATCATGCAACGTCGCATGCTCATCACCCGGTGGTACCACACTTTCCATAATCGCCAGATTCCGATGGGGCCCATAAAGATTCTGTGCCGTGTTAAAAAGCCGAAGACTGATCCTATTAGTTCCCACCTTAAGCACATCTCCTAAATAAAACCGGTATGGCGGATACATCCGTACAGCCGTCTTAGCATCATTGACATACAGTTCCACGGCCCCTTGCACCTCACCTAGATCCAGCCACTCCTCACCGGTTACCTTATCTATAGTGATGGACTTTTCGTATACCACACTTCCCCAATAAAAGGGCAGACCCTGTGTAACCAGATCACCCAAGGCTGGATTAACCACAGGCAAAATTGCTGGGTACCATTTCTCTTCCTGCTTCTTCAAGCAAACAGCAAACTCCCCGAGTAAATGAAAGTCCTCTACCCTTCCCTGCCAATCGCCTAGGGAGACAACCAACGTATTTAGTCCCTTCTCTACTGCTCCACCGATAGGTGCTAGCTGAAACTCTTTGTTTGAAGGGTGCGTCAATGTATGATCCACCCCTATGGACTTACCATTAAGCCACAGTGAGTACTGATCAAGATTCTCACCCATGAGGTGCGTTACCGTATCTGTCAGTGCTTCAAACTCCACCATGATCGTCTCTGGCATCTTTGGCAACTCGCCTAGCTGCCTCAAAAGTAAATGACCCACTTCAGACACGCAGCAATAATCCAGCACACAGATGTTCTCCCTTGCGCGATGAATCCCCCAGTCCTTAATCACTTCTTGGTGTTGCTGAACAGAAGACAACCGAAAAAGACTTCTACCAAGTGCCTCAGGCTGTGGCTCAGGGATTACCTTCCCAACACACTCGTAGGGCAATATGTGGCAGCAACCCCAAGGAGGTAACGCAAAGCCTTCGGGCCAATCTGCACCGCAGTAAAGGGTCTTATCCGTTTCTGGATCATAGATGGCCCAATTACCAGGCGTTGTTACAGACACCGTCCGATACTCAGGGGAAAGATTTACAAGAAAGTACTCGCATCTGTCCTCAACCACTCTGGTATGTACCATCACTTCCAAAAGATCATCACCTTCTAACTCAATATCCGCAGGTAGACTAGTTAGAAGCGCACTACAAGAGTCTACCACCCTCGCATGGGGAAACAGGGTATTATCCCCTGAGCCAACCACAGGGTAGTCCCACAGACTGCCATCTATGAAGAGTCGTTTAGGCGGATCTATGAAGATGAGATCACCGCCCGCAAGACTAAACTCCTGCAACAGCTTCACGGTGCTTTCATATAAGTTGACTACCGGTGGCACCAGGACCGTCTTGTAGCGCATATCTCCCACCTGCAAATACCCATTGGAAACAAAAGCCCACTCCAAAAGGATCTCCTCATCACCATACTCAAAGCTAATCCTGTTTTGTAAAAGCTTTAGGGATATGCTCGCAAAGACATCTTCGAGTTCGATGCCGGTGGAACTTTTTGGTGATAGGTCAACTGTATCTGCTGGAATTGTGAAATCCCGGCGAATATCAGAACCATTGTGCAAAACCCAGGCCGAGGAGATGGGGTGCATGATCAGCACATCAGCTTTGTATGTTCCTCTTGTTAGCAGTCTCGTACTCCGGGCCAGTTTTGCCTGAAATGCAGAGGTTAGGTCCCAATAGGGCTGCTGAAAGAAATAACTGGGAGGACAGTCCCGTTTAGCGATGCCGCCAACGGTATAATAAAAGGCATGCTGGGAGAACACATTGATGCCCAACAGATGTGCTAGGTTCAGCAACAGCTGCTGCTCTACTAGGCTGACTCCCCAACCAAGATAGGTCAATACCTCCGCACTACAGTGACCCCCTTTGAGCTGATTGGCCACCGAAGAGACCTGTTTGTAAAGTGTAATGGGAATAACTCCATTGGCATTACGAAGCTTGTGGGCATAGGCGCCATCGGGCATGCGCATGAAGAAATCATCAATACCAGGTAGATGCTCCCGGGCATAAAACTGCATGGTAGAACCGACGGAATTAACGATCTTGCCGATGTCTCCCTCATCATTGAATAAGTGCCCCGTAGCCTTAAGGCCCCTTGCCTCACACCAGTTATACAGCCGTTCCTGGAAGGTGCTACAGAACAGATTGGTAACCAACCGGCGGTAATCCATCCGGATCTTCTCACAGCCAGGTAGATCCAGCACCAAGGCAGGAAGATGATCCAGGAGACTATACCCATAGGTTTGGGAAAATATCTGTTCCAGGGAGCCTGTATAGGCTAGACCCTGATGTAGATGATGAAATCCCACATCATCGGTATAAAAGTGGGTGATCGGGTTTCCGAAGTATTCCCCTAGCTCCTGTTCATATCGGTCATGGGTCATGGAGATAAAGGTCTCTACAACCTCTGGGTTTAGGGTATCAATATATCGATCCCAGTACCGAATTGAAAAGGCCAACACCCTAGCATCATCGGGAAGAACCGCCAGATCCAAAGGCTCGCTAGGATCGTCAAGGCTAAAGACCCGTACCGTGTTAGCACCTACTCTTGCTTGTAGTGCCGTGGTGCACTCGAACCACAGATATTGCTGTCGGTAGTCCGGACGCATGGTAGGGATCCTATCCCCAACTGTACCACTAGGATAACCGTCTTCATCGTAAATCCAAATCTCCAGTCCCAACTCAATTGCTTTCTCACAGCAAAACCTCACTAGTGCAAACCAACGCTCAGATAAATACTCAGTCTGATTACCATATCGACCGTGGATCGCAAAGCCACGTAATCCCCACGCGGCACCAAACTGCATCTGACTGGCCAATTCATCTTCAACCTGTTCTCCATTCCAAAACCAAAAGGGCACTGCCCCAAAGCTACGCAAATCCCAAGACACCTCCGCCACCAAAGCCTTATCGTAAATCTATCTTTGCCGTAACCGGAATAAACGTTAGTATACTTGTTCCTCTTGATTCGAGATCATATCCAAGGAAGCAACGTATGAAAAGAAGTTACAAAGAGATACCCTACACAGTTAACATCAACTTCGGACTTTAGGAAGGTGGTAGCAGGTCGCGCTTGCGACCTACTACCCATACCACACCTTAGTACATTTCGGGACTATTTCCCCTGGATTACATCATCAACGATCTCATCGAATTCCCGCAGTACAGCGGTAATGCTGGCCTCACCCTTGAAGGCACGGGCAACAGGCTCCTGGAGTATATCGACAATGTCCTGCCATGCTGATGTTAATGGTGTATGTGGTACACCGTAGGTTAGGGCCGTCAAAGCAGCCGCATTATTGTGTCCATCGGCATCCAACCATTCGGGATTAGTGGCTACGGAAACCCGGGTTGGAATGCCTCCTCCCTTTGCTGTTCCTAGTGTCATGATCGGGGAGGAAAGAAGGAACTGCAACCACTGGAACGCTGCCTCGGGATGGGGCGAGCTTGAAGCAATACAAAGTCCATGCATGGCGGAAGCACAGCGCAGATCATCTCCGGCATCTGGCCCAAAGGGCACCGTGGTGAAGTCGTAATCAAAGGGTAGATTCCGCCAATCACCCTTCTGTCCCCACCAACCGATTTCCATGGCCGACTTTGCCTGTTCAAAGACATCCCATACGGAGTCTGATCGGGCAACACGGTGCTCGGCAACTAAGCTTACCCAAAACTCCGCCGCTTTCAACGTTTTCGGATCGCTTAGGTTGGATCTAGTAGGCAGGATTTGGCTATCCGTATAACCAGCTCCATTGTATTGTAGCAGCCAGTTAAGAGAGCCACCATTGCGTCCCCATCTGGCGAAGTCTATGCCCCACCGCTTATCCACAGTAGTTAGTTTCTTGGCTTGGGCCAATAGATCATCCCAAGTCCAATTCTCATCGGGGTACTGTAGCCCCATTTCCGCAGCTACATTCTTGTTATAGAAAAGGACTTCAGATTGTGCCCATACATAGGGCAGACCATATCGTGCATCGCCCCGCTCCAGCCAGCGATAGCTCCCAGGCCAGAAGTCTTCCTCAAGGTATGCCCTTCCTCCACTTGCTTCAAGTAGGGAATCTAAGGGTAGGAGCATACCCCTTTCAACAAATTCTGCAAACCAAGGGGCATCCACGACCATAGTATCAACCAGACCAGAGGCGCTGTACATGATCATATCATCCCGCACCCCAGGTACTAGTTCAATCACGATATTCGGATGCTCCTGCTCAAACTGCTCTTTCGCAACTTGCCATACATTGTCCGGGTTTCCGCCCCACCACACATGCTTGATCACAATGGTATCTTCAGCCGCACAGGCAATTTGGGTTAGTACAAGAACCAGCAAAACGGCTAGATAGCCTATTCGTCTATTCATAATCTAACCTCCACATCTATGGAATTTACCTCTGAGCTAACTAATTCAAGTTGGACTTGCTCCATAGGCTCTACCTGTTTACGGCCCTACTTGTTCAATACACTGATCTTCACATTGCGCATGGTCATCCCGCCTAGGACATTCCTTAGGAAGAAAACGCCCTCATCGGGAGCTCCATCTCCGGATACATCAACGGAAAGGTCCGTTACGTCAGCTATTTTCAAGCTAAGCTTATCACCCACAGCCTCTACAACTACCTGTAACCATTTATCAGCAGGCACCCCATCGGGACATACCGGTTCTAACCATTTCCGTAAGCCCCAAGCACCATCCATCCGGTAGAATCCGCTCCAATCTTTCTTGGCCTGTAAATTGAGCCCGTAACCATCGGTGTAGTTAGGTATCGCCCGGAACATCAGGGTGAACATGGCTCCGGCATCCACACGGAGTTCACACTCTAACCGGAAGTCTCCTGCGGTAACACCCTCGATGGGACGCAGTCCGTCCTGGGGCCCTAGAATGATCTCATCGGCCTGGTAAATCTCCACCCACTGGCTACCATCATTAGCTAATCCTACAGCACTAACACACAACAAAACACCCATCACTACCAAAATAGATAAACACCAATTCTTACTTCGCATCTGTTAATCCTCCTTCGTTGTATCTACTGCAAGAACACATCATTAAACACCGCTGATCAAAATCACCTAGCATTCTAAACCAGGTAAGGATAGTAATAGCCCAAAGATCACCCCCGGTACTGTAAGCTTGCTAGCGCTCGGTTAATTTGCTGATCCATCAGGTACGCTGATCCGCAGGTTTCTGATCTTGATGCTGCCCAAGACATTTCGCAGAAACATCGCCTGATAGTCATCAGAAGTATCCTCTAATACCTCATAGTAGAGTTCCGTAATTCCCTCGACCTCTGCCCGCAATTCTCTGCCCACAACCTCCATGGTCAGTTTGAGCCACTGGCCTGGAGGCATGCCGTCCTCGTGCACTGGCTTGAGCCATTCGCGTAGGCCCCAACCGCCATCCATTCGGTAGAAGCCACACCAGTCTTTCTTGCCTTGTAGGATCAACCCATACCCGTCGGCTTGATTATTCGCAGCCCGAAACATGAAGGTGAACATGGCCCCTTCTTCTATACTGACCTCACACTCTAGCTTAAAATCCCGCGCACCAAGGTCCTCAAACCGCGAGAGCCGATCATAGGGCCCAAGTTCAATAACGTCTTCTTGATATATTTGCACCCAACCATCATTGTCGGCTGCCGGGATTGCTGGCTCCTCCTTGGCAGCTACCTCCACCGGTGCCTCTACTACTTGCGTAGTGCTGGGTAGTTCTAGATTAAACACGCCTCCGTCATCGGTGATACCAATTAGCTTTGGATGAGTGGGAATCTTCTCATTGTCATAGGTACCGTAGCCGTAGAAGTACTGCTTTCTGATCTTGTGGTTGAAGTTCTCATACACCTCAATACTGTAGATAGAGCAGTCATAAAAGGCCATACCGGAGGGAAAGTTATGATTATCTAAGGCATCAAAGATAATACCAATGCAGCTCGGATCGTAGCAGGCAAAATGGCACCGGTAAAAGGAGATAGAATCTACGAATTTGAACCAGGCACCAATGGCATTCTTCGCACTGGCGGTATCAAACCGGCAGGTCCTAAAGGAGCTTAACCAGGTATCATTTTGCACACCGTAGTCACCATCCATGTACAGTCCAATGTGCCCATCCTGAGTTGAAGCAACAGAGAGGTTATCAAACTGATTGAAGATGTTGTAATTGCCAGTTGGTGCGGCACCCCCTGTAATCAAGAGGCCAATCTCCTTAAACTGCGCAACCTTGAGGTTCTTCAGGACAGTGCCACTGATCGCTTGTAGCTTAATCCCCACATCAGCTTGGAGCGCACCACTAATAAAGATGTCTTCAATATGCACATCGCAAATGCGGCCTCGCACATCAATGACCGCGGGCATCGGTTTGAACGCAGTAATCATTGTTGGTACCCGGTAGGGATCATATACAGCAAACCCGGCGCCTTCACCGACTAGTTTGATGCCATTTCTCGTAGAGAAAGCCGTCCCACCGTCTCCATCCCCAATGACAATCGTTTGGGAAATGCGGTAATCACCACCGGGGAAATAGACCGTACCACCCCGGGGCGGTAGACTATCAATGGCGGCTTGGATCGCTAACGTATCATCGGTCTGTGTTCCCTTTGCCCCAAACCACTTCACGTTCACCCGGTCATCGGTAAGTAACCTCTTCCACCTACCATAGCTTGGATTAGCCCCGGGAGTAATAATCGTCCCTCCATTGTCCCCTTCCCGGGACGCACTATCCCAGTAAAAAAGGCCAGCTCCTCCATCGTCAGGATAGTAATACCCCGCAAGCAATACAATCGTCTTATCCGTAGGTACATCCATGGACCTTAGTTCCCTCATTGACGAGGCATAGTAGACCACACTAGGTACAGCACTAGCCTTGATTACTTGGGGTAAGACCATAATCGTTAGGGTGAAAAATGCAAGAAACATTAACGGAATTCTCGTTCTGGTAAGCAACTAGACTCCTCCTTCGCCATTACAAGACCCCTTTTTCGGGTCCCTATCTAGTAACAACTCCCCTGCCATATCTAACTGTTAGGGATATACGGGGCGCTACACCTCTTCTTTCACAAAACCGATGTGCACAAAGCTCTGATTCTATTCAGTCCGCAGCACCTAAAGCGAAAGCTTAATACCGGTTGCATACTCAAATCCAGCATAGATCACCCCCTGCACTTATAGAAAGTCTCCTCCGGTAACTCCAAGGTACCCTGTGAAGCACTACTATGGACCCAGCTTGGTCGTGGATACTTCGGTGGTTCATGAGAGAGTTGGGTTTCACACCGACGTGCTAAGTAGCACCATGGGGCTATGCGCGGTAGCTTAAGTATAGGGAGCGTTTAAATCCAGGTTCGCATCATGCCCTAAGGGAAGCTCACCAAAGCCGTGCGGTATTCCTTTTTCAGAGACAATCAACCGTGATCAGTGTTTGGAGCACATTGTACTCAACTGCGATAACCTATCTTGTTCCGGCTCCAGCAACTTTCTCAATACAATGATCCTCTCACAACGATTGATCATAAACTTTTTTCTAGTGGCCGTAGTCTGACTAGCCACAACGCAAGTGGACTAGTGGCCCGATACACCCCACCCGGACGTAGGGCCACAGAGATAAACCCCAACTTCGATACAGTTGGTTACCCCTAGGGACCGTAAGAACCGACAAAGCTCCTTTATCGGGCCACAGCACAGACCTTAAAGCATCCAAGACCTCACTAGTCGTCAAAGTCTGGAATTCCGACATAAATCCCAAGTCTACAGAGGATATTAGCAACAAACATGTTCATTTTTCGTAATCTAATCAACATTATGAACATAGTAAATATTACTTCGACCTGTCAACCGGGAATTTGTGGACTAGTATGCCCATCGACTTCGGGTCCTGGAGGAATTGACCCCAAGACCAATCCGCCTATGAAGTTTTCAAGGTACAGAAAACAGAGCGTCTCACAAAAGGCATTTCTCTATACCATTAATACTGTCTGTTTTTTCGAAAGATCCCATGGAAGGTATTGGTACCTGGAGCCAAAGAATCCGATGAGTACCGCCGTAACCCCCTATTGGCTTATCCCATGGCAATCCTGCAGCTATAGGTCAATCCGGTTACCGGTTGCGGCAGACTGATAGGCAGCTTCTGCAATTCGTACTGCTGCAAGGCCTGCCTCTCCTCCAGTAGTAATTGGGATATCATTCCGGATGCTGTCTACAAACTGCTCGATCTCCGTATCCCAACCGCCACCAATACAGTCTTTGATCTCAACCCATCCTTCGTTAAAGTCATCAACATTGAAGATACGCGATTTGTCTTCTGGCAGGTACAGACGCAGGGGCGTGGAATAGTCATTGATCAACGTACCCTCGGTGCCATACAGTTCAAAACCAATGGCTCCCGGTTTTGTACTCCACCCGACTTCGATGTAGCCGATCTTCCCCGAGCCGAACTCAATAATCAGGATCGCAGTATCCTCCACATCTATCTCCTTAACATAGGTACCACAACTAGCTTTGACCGCTGTGGCCTCGCCAAAGAACCACCGCATTAGATCAATGGCATGGATCCCCATATCCAGTAAAGCTCCGCCCTTTGCTCTCTCTCGATCGAAGAACCAATCGGTCTTTGCAGACCAGCTTTTGTAGGGTCCATCATGGGAAAACCTGATTCTCATGATATATGGAGAGCCAATCACGCCTTCATCGATGATCTGTTTGGCCCTAATGTTATGGTGCATATACCGGTGGGTGAAACCAACAAAGAGTTTCTTGCCCGCAGCATCCCTTGCCTGTAACATGGCCTGTGCCTCTTGAACGCTGGTAGCCATGGGCTTTTCACACATGACGTGTTTTCCCGCACCCAACGCAGCAATAGTCTGCTCTGCATGGAGGTAGTTGGGGGTACAAACACTTACAGCATCTATATCTTCTCTTCGGATCAAATCATGCCAATCGAGGTAGCGATCGCTGATTCCGTACCGATCCCCAACATCATTTAGGATCTGTTTATCAATATCTGCGATCGCCGCGATCTCCACCTTATCACTGATGCGCCGGTAACCAGGAATATGTACCGCTTCCGCAATCGCACCACAGCCAATTACCCCTACCTTCAACTTCGCCATCACCTAACACCCCTATCCCATTCTATGCTTCCAAAAGTCCCCTCATGATTAGGCGGTTATACCTTACTGTAATAGCCTTCAGAGATGTGTTGACTAGCTTATCTTCCCTTGTTGGTATATCCGCTTAACCTAACCTTTATAAATACATTTCGTCATCTGATCTGAAACTCCTTCCTCTAAAGGGCAAAGAATTACAAAAAGGCAAGAGTCACTTAAGTCGGCAGGAAATACCTCTGCAAAACCTAGGCTATTACGTTATTGCATCCAAATGCTGTTTGTCTATTACGCTAAGGCGCTAAACCGGGGTCCACTATACGCACCACAGGACTGACGAACCACCAATTCCGGTTGGAGCACAATATTGGAGGACTGCTGTCCGTCAATCTGCTTCAAAAGAAGTTTAACTGCAGCTGCACCTAGATCTCCCTTGGGTTGATGAATAGTCGTAAGACCCGTAGGCATAAATTCTGCAATAGCCAGATCATCATAGCCAACTATAGCCACATCTTCTGGCACCCGCACTCCCCGATCAATTGCCGCTTGGGTTGCCCCCCACGCGGACATATCATCACAGGCAAAGACCGCCGTAGGAGGATTGGCGCCATTCAGTAACCTTTCCATCGCACCGTAGCCGCTTCTCCAGTCAAAACTACATCGCTCAACCAGTTCTGGAATGCAGGGTACCCCAGCCACGTCCAAAGCCAGCTTATATCCGTGGTATCGTTCCTGACCTTCCCTTGTGGTATGTTCATGGAAATGGGCAATACGGGTATGGCCAAGATCAAGAAGATGTTTCGTTGCCATATATCCACCGGCCTCATTATCTACTAAGACATAGGGAGAGCTAAGTTGAGGATGGTTAGAGCATAGTTGCACCATTTTGATGCCGCGTCCGGTTAGTTCATTTAGGTATTTTGTTCCCTCATGGCTTCCGCAAAAGGATGAGGCACCTGCCATGTAGATGATACCATCAGCCCGCTTCCGCCGCAGGGCTTCAAAACACGCCTTTTCCTTGGTAACATCATCGCCTGTACTATAGAACAACAGGCTGTAGTCAGATTTGTCCGCTTCATCTTGTATTCCTTGGACAATCTCAGCCATAAAGGAAGCCGCTAACTTTGAAACCAACAGACCGATCAGGAACGTCTGTTTTCTAGCAAGGGCCCTTGCACTAACATTGGGCTCGTAGTTTAGCTCCTCAATTACAGACAATACCCGTTTCCGGGTGGCATCGCTTACCCTGTGCCTATATGTGTTATTGATTACCCGCGAAACAGTACAAACCGATACTCCGGCTTCCTCTGCAACATCTTTCAAAGATACGGTCATTGTAATAATCCTCCATGTGATACTAAGGTTAAGCACTTATACCTTATTCTAAAGGAGTGGGCTACAAACGTCAAGTAACGCAAGCATGGGGGGACTAGGGACTCATGAATTTGTGTGCAAATCAGCGTCGTTGAGTATTAGTCCAGATGTCCTAGACTTCCTTGCCGCACCACGAAGTACCTGTCGATGAAACCAGCAATCAGGTTTGATAGCACCTGCGACTAACCTTTTCTCCCGTTAGTTAGCTTCCTAGGTTACTCTCAAACCTGCAGCCTTCCCAAAAGCCACTGTGCCGATGCCTTTGTGCCCTCGGTCTTGGTAGGCCTTAAAAATCTCTCGCCCTTTCCTGTCTCTATCTCCTTAAACTATGATAAGCCACGCTCCCTAACACAGTCTTTGGTTTCCCGATTCCCTGCTGTTCACCAAGTCTGACCTAGAACATGCCCTGCTTAGGGCGAAAACTGTACAAAGGAAGCTCTGGTCGATCATCACAGATCATCAGGACCTTCTAGCGTTGATCAGATGACACACACTGGGATCTGACGGCTGGTTGAAAATATCGGGTTATGAGCAAGGACATTCACTACAACAATACAAATTCCATTGAGGGTAGAGGCAGGAAAAAGAGCCTCCCCGCCTTTACCCTTATTCATTGGACTAGGTTTTGATTACTTGGTCAAGATGGCGTTAAGACGCTCATCTACACTTTGAACCATGTGCTCAATGGGATACTTTCCTCCATCAAAGGCCATGTTCCATTCTTCTAAGAAGACCCGATCCACATCAGAAGCAACAGCCGGGTTCTGAGCCCGATTATACAGGAACTGGGCATCTTTGAGAAAGGCAATTTTATTTACACCCGGGACAGGACTTTCAAGCCAGTCATCGGACATCGCCACCTCTTGCACAGCTGGTATCTGGAAATTGGGGGCCAGAATTCGCTGCACGTCTGGTCGCACAAGGTATTTTAGAAACTCCCACGCAATGTCGGGGTGTTTCGTTTGTGAACCAATCTTCAAGCCATCTATTGCTCCAATGACAGCGCGTTCCTTATTCTGTGGAGCTTGCTGGACCTTCCACTTAAATGGCAATTCGGCCCGTGCAAACTGCCCAACCCGGGCAGGCCAATGGGTCAGCATAGACACCTTATCCTGCATGAATATGTTCACACTTCCACCGGGAAGCTCGCCTGGCCTAGGTACAACCGCATGCTCCCACCTCAAATCATACAAGAACCGTAAGGCTTCCCTTACCTGCGGAGTACTAAATAATGATTCGGTGGGATTAGACCAGTCGTCGAAGGGAAGCCCGCCAGCTTGGATGATCCACGGTAGTATCTCATGTAATGCGTGGACCTCTAGGACATAGCCTGCCCGGACAATCTCGCTCCCATCGTACATCGTCAAGCGTTTGGCCACATGGAGAAACTGATCCCAGTTCCAGTCCTCAGTGGGAAGAGCAAGACCCGATGTATTGAAATGATCAACATTGATATACCAATCTTCCAGTGCTACCCCCATCGGAATTGTAAATCGTTTGCCACCATATGTGGCCATTTCCCAAAGACCCGGCAGCAACGAATCCTCGATTTGGCCAATATGCGGATCACTTTCAATCAAGTCACTTAACTCAAGCAGACCATCGGCAGCCATCAAAGCATATGCGACCGCATCATCTCCGCCAATTAGGTCTGGGCCTACTCCGCCGGCAAAGGCAACCAAGGCCTTGTCTCGCAGATCAGTAGGTCCTGTGGCTGGTTGGAGTTCAATACTCACTCCTGGATTTTCCTCTTCAAAACCTTCTATTACTTGCTGGAATCCAGCGATCAGACTATCTGGTCCAAAGGTCATAAAGGTGAGATGCACCTTTTCACCAATAGCTAACGAGGACAGCATAAGTGGAATGAACAGGGCTACAATAATTACTCTCCAATGAAATTTCATTATGTTTCATCTCCTCTCTTAAATCATATATTTGGATATGTATGGGATAATATGAACGCCAGCCTAATCCACCCCCTCTAGTGAAGACGTATTTCCGCAAAAGCCCAGGCAGAACAGAATGTAGCTAATACACTTCGCTGGTCAATGCTAAGAACGGATGTAAGGTACCTACAGACTGTTTATTTGATCGTACTCTCTCACAAGCCCACTCCTATGGCTATTTCAGTGCATTCAAGGGGAATCGGCAAACCACGATGTCCTCCTTAAAGACGGAGTAGATGACAAACCCTATCCCTTCCACCATGATCAAGTGGGGATAGCCGTAACGCCCGCCCTTATGCAAACCCTCCATCCGAGGAACGCCGCAAGGTTCACTTCCTAAAAGAAAGTGACGGTCAAACACAACACCATCTTCACTTAAGGCCATAACAAGAGGGGTACGACCTGAATTTGGTTTCGGTGTGCTGAGTCCGTAGAAACGTCCATCAGGGAGCCGGCCAAACATGTGCTTGCTGTTATCGTCAACAAAGGATGTCATGCAAGGCTCAGACCACGTCTGTCCGTGATCATGGCTTGTTGAGACTGCTAAACGGTTTTGGTTGGTCCGGAGCATCATATGAAGTACGCCATCATCTGTTTCGAAGAACGACCCTTCACAGTATTCACGGGCATCACCCCGATACCGGCAACCCCTATGGAAGCCCTCGGGATCATCGACGTACCAGTCAGGTAACCTAGGTAATCCGGTCACGTACCATGGGTTCGTACCAACGGGATCGTCCGTATAGGGAAACCATAGATTGCCGGGCATAATCAGTCGACCGGTACTAGTTAAATGTGGACCCCAATTGGGAACAAATCGATCAACCACAATCCCTTGATCCTTCCACGTAACACCCGAATCATCGGAGACCATTGCACCGCAATACGTGTTCTGATGCCACCATTGATCCACCGGTGCCTCCCCCGCACCCTTCTGCTGCCGGCGTCCGTCAGCAAGACCTGCCCTGGTAAACTCATAGTAACCATAGTAAGCTATCAGCTGATCCTGAAATACCCGGATCCCGCCATTTGTTATGACTGCTGGCGCGTACTCAGCGTTTGCACGCTCAACGATAGTACAAGGAGTAGTCCACGTTACTCCACCATCCTCGGAGACTGACATGACCATCCGCTGTCCTACATCGTCCTCATCCAAGTCCCCGCATGACCAAGTCGCGTACAAACGACCAAATGCAGCTGTAATCTGCGGATGATGGTTAAATGCAGCCCCCTTGCTTCCCCGGAACACGAGTCTGCATTCGGTATTAATCTCGATCTGTTCTTTTTCGCCCCAACAGTTGGTGATCGGTGAAACAAAGCAGTTACTGACGGAGTTGCTTTTCATCCTCTAATCCCCCCCATGCTATAGACCGAAGGCAATCGTATCGTGATACCAGATATCAATTGCTTTCAAAACCTGAGGTTCAAGGTTGACTGGCCATCTGGTATACAGCTGAAAATCTAGACCGCGTAGGCGAACAATGTACTTCGCAGCAGCAGGATGAGCCCGAATGAGAAGTGAATCAAGAAAGACAAGTTCTCTCTGCAAAACAGCTGCCTCCCTATCTGTATCCTTCTCGACGAGAGCCTCCCAAAAACGAACGACCAGATCGGTATTTGAGGTAGAGGTTATTGCCATTAGTCCTCCTGCCCCTGCCCGAATGGCATCGGTAGCAAATGCAGTATTAGCTTGGAAGACGACTGCGTTGGGTGCAGACTGGATCTTAGAGGTGATCCCCTCGATGGTGCATGTGGTATCCTTGATGCCAAGAGCGCCATACTCTACTAACCGCGAGAAGCTCTCATGGGATATGAGATACGGCTCCACTTGAGGCCATTCGTATAAGAATACAGGGACTGTAGAGGCTTCGATCAAAGCACCAAAGTATGCTTCAAGTCTCGAAGGCTCCCTACCAAGACCGAAAGGTGGAACCAGTACAACCCCGGATACACCCGTGTCAATCATTCTATGTAGCTCTTCACGATGCCTTGAACAATCCGGCAAGAGATTAGCAGTAGCAACAACTGGTACCTTCTTGGCACGGAATACTGCTCTTTCTGCCAGTTCCAATCGTTCCTCCATGGTAAGCCACTTCATTTCACTTGAACCGCATACGGCAAAAAGTCCATGCGGCATTTGAGCCAACTGCCAATCGACATATGCTTCGTAAGTCTGCCAATCAATCGACTTGTTGTGATCAAAAGGTGTAAGCAATAAGGACATGACGCCTTGGATCGGTGCACCTGCTCGGTTTATGTTATCCATATTCTCCCCCATGTTCCATCGTAGTCGCTCCACCAAAAGACCCTAGGAAGCGCCCATTCTCTCAACAGCAAACAATGTGTAAGTAAGACGATGTACCGACTCCATAGCTGATATACCGCGTGATAGCTAATCTGACTCAATGAGCTGCCACACGCTTTCTCCTACCATTAGTGAACCTCAACTGCAGAACCCTATTCTTTCTGTGTCTATGCGTCGCTATTCGGCACTCTAAGACAGTCTAGCTTGTTCCGTGCACCCTGTCTGTGGTCGTCTTTAGGCATGTCAGACTACCTCTGCTACACTGCTGTGCCATGACCATCGTTAACCAACATCCAAACCCTCTTCTATTGTATGCCTTCCCGAGCCCATCCATGACTAGCCGTTTATACCTTGCTATCATTGACTTTACGCAGAGACTAACTGTCCTATCCGTCCTTGTTGGTATATCCGGTTAACCTACTTTATACTTATATTTCGCTGTTCCTTTCAGAACTCCTTCCTTTGACATGAGTTGTATCAGATAAAAGCTGGATCTCTTCCCTTAGTAACCCATAGCAGGCACCCGTACGCCCAAAACCATATCCTCAAGCCTCCCACAATGCAATCCTGCAGCAAAGCCTCCTCTCCCTTGACGGCCTACTTCTGCAGGAACCGGGGAGACAATTGGACTGTCTGTCTATACCTTGGTAAGAAAACACAGAATGTAAAGAGTTCTTGACATCCTTGGAAGAGCGTTGTACAGTGAAAATGTAAAGAACATTTGACATTCTAGGAGGGATAAGATGAAAACGCAACGCTTTAAAAAGGCAGATGAAATGGAAAGGTTCATTCAACTCCAGGCAATGAAATGGGCCTATGCATTTGTGATTTTAGCACTACTGGCTGCCATGGTTTACGATAACATTATCATGAGACAGCCTCTAAGTAGACCTTTCATGATCTTGATTTCGCAAAACATAGTTCTGCTAGTAGCACAACTATACTACAAACATAGGATGACCGCAGATGGTGAGTTAAAGGACACCCCCATACTCAAGCTCTCGGTAATCATCCTAATCATTGCGTTAGTAATCGGTTTCATCAGTCTTGTGGTGTTTAGACCATGAGGAATATCATTAAGCAAATCCGAAAGGAACAGGGACTACGTCAAGAGGATTTGGCTAATCTCGTAGGCGTTTCACGGCAAACAATCATTGCCATCGAAAATGACCGATACGATCCATCTTTAGCATTAGCGATGAAACTAGCTCGCGTACTGGATAGCTCTGTGGAGGCACTTTTTACTTTGGACTAGATCCTACGGTTTAGCCCCTGTGATCGGTTTCTAGTCTTAGGGTCCTTAGATTACAAGGCCTTACCACATCGTTCTAGATTCGCTACTTGGCCCTTCCTGAACGAATTCTCCATAATTCATATCGTTGTAGGCTTCGGAACGAATCCAAGAAAGCATCAAGTTTTGAAAACAACTACTGCTGACATGAGTCCATGAATTCGATATGCTTTTTGCGTCCACAAGCTGTCTAAATCGACCGATATACGCACCCCCACAAGATAGGAAACACACAAGATTATCTATGGACCTTATGCCGAATATGCATTATGCTTTTATTGTACACTATCTCACATCATGAAAGGAGAACAACATTGCACAAACTACGTATCGGCACGCTTGTACCTGGGAACATGGCACTTAAGGTCATCCCGCAGATTCTACCATTAGGTTTTGAGTCTTTTGGTCTGACCTTCTGGGAAACCATTGGCGATATTAATTTACCCCAACTAGCCCAAAGATTACAGGAAATACTGGAAGGACACGATGTTGTGATTTCGAGCCTATCCGTCTCCAATAACGCATTGGTTGAGGATAATGACAAAGCTGTGGATGACTGGAAACAGCTCATTGACCATGCACACCTTTTTGGCACTGATCTGGTAACTGGCTTTGCCGGAAGGGTCGTCAATGAACCTATAGAAAAATGCATACCGCGCTTTCGCGAAGTCTTCGAGCCCTTAGCAAAACGGGCGGAAGATCAGGGGATCCGCCTAGCCTTTGAAAACTGCGGTATGGGTGGAAATTGGCATAGAGGAGGCTGGAACATCGCCCATGGCCCCACCGCGTGGGAAATGATGTTTGATGCACTCCCTGCTGAGAATATCGGGTTGGAGTGGGAGCCTTGTCATCAACTGGTTAATCTCATTGATCCTGTACCCCAGCTTCGGAAATGGGCCCATCGGATCTTCCACGTACACGGCAAGGACGCCACCATCGCCTGGGACATTATCCGAGAATATGGGATCAACGGACCAAAGGCATACGCTTGGCACCGAACACCGGGTTTTGGAGACTCCAACTGGACAGACCTGATCACAATCTTGCGCCAGTCCAACTACCAAGGCACCATCGATATCGAGGGCTTTCATGATCCTGTCTATCGGGGTGATTTGGAGATGACCGGACAAGTACGTTCCCTGCATTACTTAAAAGAGTGCCGGGGCGGAGACTTTGTGCCAAGTCCCTATTAGAGTAGGAATGGCTTCTGGAAATGTGATCGCATGCGAAAACTGTCCCAGACCTGAAACGAATACGCCCCAGTAGACAAGACCACCGAACCGTGTGTCCTTGTTCAGCTGTCTTTATGAGATGCCTGGGGGCTCGGTCCTGAAACAACCCTGATTGCCAACATCAAATCCCAGGTGGAACCGGTCTCCAAGTGAGAACTACCTTTGGTTCCATCTGGGTCTTTTATCACCCGCCAGCAGGAGTGGTCTTAAGTACCACTTACTCCCCATTGCATCTACCGGCGGCCCCATCACAGAAACTATCTGCCAATGACAATGGGGAGTAAGTCTGCTGACACAAAGCACTACTAGAGAATCAAGTGCCGACCCTCATCCCAAAGACTGCAACTAACTGCCGATTCCTTGTGCTCTGCCCTTACCTGTTTTGCAAAATCTACGCCCTAGACACACCTTTTACGGAAAGACACCAAACCTCGCAGGTCTGGAAAGCTTATTAACGGACGCCGCCACCTCCACCTCCGACACCACCGCCTCCACCTCCGGAGAATCCACCACCAGCACCACTGCCCGAAGCACTCTGGCCAGTTGCTGCCGCGATGGACTGTTGGAAGCTTTTTTGCATGGAGCTTGTGAGTTGACTAAGACTCCGCTCGAAATTGCCCATACCCCGCGTCCCTATATAATACCAACCGTAACCGAACCGGTAACCGTCATCCTCTAATCCCGGATAGACCACCTGTAGTTGCTTGATGACCTCTTTAGCAACACCAAGGGATACGGCGTACACCAAGTAGTGCTCCCAGATAACCAGTGATGGGATCTCTCGGCGCTCAATCTCGGAGAAATGCAGGAGAAACTTACGAAAAGCCCTCCACTTGGCAAAGTCCTCAGCACCCTCAAGGCTACGACGATGAATCGAAGCTCCTCCCAAGATGACGATGAACCCACCGATTAGACAAGCAAAGCCCGTGGCCAACCAATTCATGATAAACGCTGGGATTACCAAGACAAGAAGTAGCACCCCCAAAAGAAAGACTTTCTTTCTTGGGCCCGCGTTAGTAGTGTCAAAGAAACCATGGCGTTCTGCTCGGGATTTCACTGAGCTTTGCCATTGCTGCCAAAACGAGGCAAAGGTAGTTCGCTGTTTCTTCGCAAAGTCCTCTAGATCCTTAAAGCTAACCGAGCCCTGCTCTTTATTGGCAACTGTGTCAAATAGGAGATCCATCACTCTTTTTTCATGGGGTGCTAAGGGTTTACCATCACCTTCAAGTCTAGTCATCATATAATCTGTATCTTTGCGCCGCCTAAGGATCCCCGTCTTCTCGGGAGTGATCTCTTCGATCTTGATCCACTTCCGCCGGGCCAAGTCTAAGACAGTGGCCGTAAGGTCCTTCGTGGATATGGTCCCGTTATAGTACAAGACCGACATCTCCGCTGGAGAGTAGTCCTTTGGCAGTTCCCGGTAATACTCACCATCAAACTGTGGCCTGTACTCCCTGCCCCAGAGCAAATAGGCACGAATAGCCATTACTAGGGAACCGATGACAATCAACACAGCCAGCACCCAATTCAGCCGCGCTTGGAACCTTGCCTGGTTTGCTTCCTTGGCCCAGGCCTGCTCTTCCGCTAGGATGTCATCTAGGGCTTGTCGGTGGGTAATCACAGCATAGGGAGCAGAGGCCTGGAGCAACTTCTTGGGAAAGGTCACCCGTCCTTCTAACATGGTCTTAACCGGCAGAGGCTCTACAGTCCAGCGAACCCTCTGCCCATCAAGGATCTCCACCACACCGTTTAGCGGTCCATGCCCCCATGCCCGCACATCCTGCTTACTAGCCCCAGGGGGTAGATGCAGCAATACTTCCACCTGGTTTGTCTTCTGTTCCCAATGATCCCCCACGAACTTAACGTATAATTCACCTACGTCTTCATGCAGACTCACCGCTTGCCCGAGTACATAACTTAGTGTAAAGGTACGGACCTCATCCCGGGCTGAATAGCTCCAGTCCACATAGACCGACCGGGGCTCCTGCCGTACAAAGAAAGTCCCCGCAGGACCGATCTCCGCCCTTGGGTTCCGTTCATATAACCGATCACCCTCCCGCACCTGAATGTCCCGCACGGTAATTTTGGCCGAGGTATCGATCCACTGGTACAGACCTGAGAACTGACCATTGAACCGCACGGTACGGTGTTCTTCTACTCTGAGGCTACCATCCTCCAGCAGCCATGCTTCAATACGCAATCGTTCAAAGGAGTAGCTTCGGGCTGATGCTGCCTGTGTCCCTAAAGAAAGCAGCAGCAAAAGAAAAACCGCCCACCACCAATGCTTAGAACACTTCATCATGTTCTTTGCCCCCTCAAGATAGAGTCCCTAGGAAAAGTCCACGTTAATAGGTTGCCGTTCCGTTGCTGCTTCATCCAGAGTAAAAAAGGATTCGTTCTGGAAGCCAAATAATCCAGCTACTAGCACAGCGGGGAACCGTTGGACCCGAATATTATACTTTTGGACTGTGTCATTATAGAATTGGCGCGAGTAGGCGATCTTACTTTCCGTATCCGAAAGCTCCTTCTGCAACTCCCTAAAGTTGGCATCAGCCTTCAGCTCCGGGTAGTTCTCAGCCACCGCAAACAGGGTCCGCAGAGTACTACTTAGGGCAGATTCAGCTTGACCAGCCTCGGCGGGTCCACCAGCTGACATGGCCTGAGTACGCGCTTTGGTCACCTCTTCCAAGGTCCCCTTCTCGTGGGCCGCGTATCCCTTAACCGTATTCACCAGATTAGGAATCAAATCATAACGTCGCTTCAGTTGCACGTCCACTTGGGCCCAAGCGTTTTTGACTCGCTCTCTCAGAGTGACTAGCCCGTTATACAAGAAGATTAGGTAGATCACAACTACACCTAGAATCACAAGAAACCAGTTCATCGGAAATCATCCTTTCACAATAGTCCTTCTTTGCGTTATTCCACAGAGACAATCCTAATTCCTTGAGACCCAGCAGACCGCCGAAATATTTTCGGTAGTCTGCCCATGTTCCGGACCCACTAGAAGATGGAGTTCACAACAAAGGACTAAACCTTTCCTACATATTCTGCCCCGGACAATGGATGCAGTAGTATACCTTTAGGAGAGCAGAACGGGGAAATAATTGAAAGCACATTATTGGCTTTGCCAAATCTCAAACCCATGTCATCTGGACCCTTTTGAGCAAGTTCGAACTGTCGAGACAAACCCTCTAGGTTAGGTAATAAGGACAAATCGCTAAAGTGTGTGGGAGGAATTGCCACCGAGTTTAGAGCTAACCCTTTCAGTCCCTGACAGGGCATGTCTATTTGGGGCTCTTTCAAGCATGCCTAACCAAGGGAAGCCCATTTTTGTTAGTAATCCTTATCGAAAAACCGTGGGGCATCGGTACCCCCAACTTAATCCCGCACTCCTTACCCCACCATTTTAAACCAGCCTCATCATCTCCGATGGGAATAGCACCCCACCACCGCTGTAAGGGTACGTCCCCTGCTTCGGCTCCGCACTAAGGCATACTTTGATTGACCAATCGGCTGATCTAGTCCGGGGGTCTTGGAAATTGGGGCTAGAGGTCCTGATCTGTAGGTCCTCAGCACTAACTCGGTAATCCTTGCTGCAGCATTAACTAGCTCTTAATCCTTTTTCGTCTACCAGGCAACAACCTGGGCTTTCCTTAGGGGTGCAGGCACATAACTCCGAAAGGACTACCACCAACTTCGTAGGTGATGGCTACCTAAGAACTGCGCTCATATACCACCGCTATGGCGGTGTTCATGTTGTACCACTGTACAAAAGTAAGAACTAAGAGCGTGCATGCTCCAAATCTGTGAATCCCGGTAGGGATAGCTTGGACGATATTTGCACGTTCTAAATACCGACTCCGCATACGGGTTGTCGTTACTTACGCCGGGAGGACTTCTTGAAGGTGTTGTGCCAAGCTTGTACAAGGTCTCAAGTAGTATTGCACCCTTCATTGGACTACCGTTATCGGAGT
The DNA here is from genome assembly GCA_023230925.1 of Limnochordia bacterium. NCBI lineage: Bacteria > Bacillati > Bacillota > Limnochordia > Limnochordia bacterium. The sequence continues at coordinate 492 of JALNWK010000034.1, read as the reverse complement.
TATCCGAGTGCAAAACCAACGGTCTGCTACTAAGGATTAGCTGCTCAGACAAGACTGCACGGCGAATGAGGATACTTGCATTATCTGCGGATTCCTCCGTCCAGATATCCCAAGCAACAATCTTTCTGCAAAAGAGATCCAGGACAATAGAGATAATGGAACATTCCTCTGACTGGTCCAGGGAACCATGTTATGTCCCACATCCAGACTTGGTTTGGGTCGGTGGCACAGTGGGATTGGAATGCAATTGGTCCTTTATGAATGGAGAACGAAATGCTAAAAAAAGCCGCGGCCTACTTTGCGAAACATCTGAAGTAAAATATCTCTTTGTTCAAAAGAACACTGAATATCCCGTTACAAAGTGGGCCACCATGCTGAATTTCTCAACCAGTGGGTACTATGACTGGTTGAAAACCAAAGAGAGACGGGATAACAAGCAAAAGGAGTATGAAGCAGCCATTACAAAGATCTTCACTGACAGTGGAAGAACCT
>JALNWK010000033.1 GCA_023230925.1 Limnochordia bacterium | reverse complement strand
CTCCCATACCTTACTTTTTATGTTCCACAATCTAGTTTGGCCATGATTTGCTTTCTGGCGTACATTTCTTTACCCACTAATCAATTGCCAGACTGCAGAACCAAGCACATCGCAAATAGCTCATTACTGTTGTGTGTTGCACTTTAATCATGATGTCGTGTATGTTCGTCAATAAGGTTAGTCTGCAGAGTATTTCCGTAGAAGACGGTGCTACAGGGGTTTTCAATTACCGTCCCATCAAAGTAACGTTTTCCGCGCCGCCAAAGAATGTGGACATAAGGCTCAATCCAAGTGTTGAGGGTAGGGTTGTAGCTGAGGGAAATGAAGTAGTTTTCTTTCCACAGGAGAAGTTTGCTCCAAACACCACCTATACCCTAAGTATTGCGTGGAACGATGGAGGGCATGAGATTAGTTTCGTTAGTATCAACGAGATTGCTCAGCTATATTATACAGATTTCACCGAGTATGAATTGGGCCAGCTTCCTGTTGATTGGATGCCGTTTGCTGCCAAGGATGCGGCAGACTTTAAGGTTGTGGAACTGGAAGCTGCCTCGGGGGGGCGAGCGTTACTTGGGTTTGATGGGGGTAGTGAAAACGCGCATTTGGTAATGCCAGCTGTGTCCCTTTCTGAAAACACTTCAGATATTCTAGTTGAATTGACTGTTTGGCTTTCAAAGGGTGAGTTTACCGGTGTGTATTTGTGGGATGCAAAACCAACTTGGCCGCCCTACGCCAGCGTGGCCGATGTAGGAAAGTACTTCGCGGATGAAGAATTGCGCGCATATCGGTTCGCAACCCTGTTCCGTCTCGATGATGGAGAGGCTGATGTTTATGTAAATGACGAAGTTCAGATGAGTAACGTTGGTTTCCGGAATACGCCTGCCGCAGACCTTGTTGATTATACAGTAGGCTTATTCTTTAATGGCAATGGTAATTCCACCGATGTCTATTGGGGCGATGCGCGTATTTCGGAAGTCGGGAAATAATTGTCAGGAGACTCTAGTCTCCTCCTTACTGCCATAGTAATCTCGCATGGGTGGTAACTTAGGGGTAGACTCTTGACCTACGGTATACAGGTTGACCTTTTGCAGCGATGCGACTGGGTGAAACCGGCGGAGATAGCTCTCCGCCCTTTGCCCCGGTCGTTCTAGTGACTCTCGATGTTGTATAACAGTGAGAGGAGACGTTGGAAAATGAATCGGAGATTAGCGAGTTTGATCATTAGTCTTGGACTAATGCTTTCTACTGGTGGAATCGGCTATTGTAGCCAGCTGACCTTTCCTGTAACGATAGAGACCCATCTGACGTTTGGCGGAAGCCCAAAGGAACAGACATCCATAACGCTGGCTGGATTGGGCGATGGTGAAGGAGAACTACTGACTCTCGTGTGGCGTAAAGATAATTCCTGGTTCTCCCAGTGGTGGCTTACAGTAGAAGGAGATGCGAGCTTTTCGCAGGTTGGAACATCTGCCTTAACTAGTTTACAGTTGGCTTCTCATACACCGCAAATAGGGCATCAATATCAGACGGTGATTAGTTACTGTCCTGTTCAGCATCAGGTCGATATCTCTGTCTATGATCTTACACGCGGCGAGTATTTGTACCGCGGACATATTGCGGTGCCAGCCTATTCGAGCCAAGTGGTCCCTCGCGTCAGTGATTCTAGCGTACAGCTGACCAAAAGTACCCAAGTCTATGTTCCGGTAGGAGTATCGTGGTGGCTCCAAGGGGTACAAGGAAATAGTCAGGCGGTTGCGCAGGTTAGTAAGAACGCTGCATTGTCTGTACACTTAGAGCCGGTTAGCCGTAGCGCAGTAGGACAGTTCCGCCTAGTTACTGGGGATGATCTAGAAATCGGCGCCTTTTATGGGTCGGAGGTTGGCGCAGAATATGAAGTTGACCCTACTGGCTTGCAAATAGGGGAGGGATACATCGGTTTGAAGTACTCTGTTGCAGGAGACACGTGGGATTTGGGCCGGACTCAGACACAAGTAGTAACCGGTATTACCAAAATGTCTTTCTCTGTTCCGGTTGAGACGGAGCAGGGGTGGATAAGCAACGTATCAATTTGTGCCGACGGACCTACCTTGTTGAAAGGGTTTAAAGTACTCGGAAGCATTGACTTGTTTCGGGGCGGTAATTGGCAAAATATGATTAACAGGAAGCCGATTCTAAATCGTGACGTTACTGTTACCACCGAAGAAAGCTCATTATCGGTTAATTTAGGTGGCTTGCCATTGAACCGTCATATTGCGAGGGTACATTTTGCAGTGGAGGTGCCTTCGGACGTGTCCTATGAGGTTCGGGGTAACGAGCAGCTAATTGTGCCTACTACATTACTCTTAGGAGCCGATGCTCTGTTGCACCAATATCCAAAGGGCGTATTGGAAATCCATCCTGTGGCACTACCCGTTGAGAATAACTTGTTCGGTAATAATTGGCACTTCGGCTGGCCGGTGGCCACGATGGCCGGGGATACTATTGTGATGGTCTATCAGCGTACACCAGCCCATTGGGGTTCCGAGTTGGTCACGGACAAGTATACTAGTAGGGCTGTGGTGGTCCGATCCCAGGATGGGGGAAGGACTTGGTCTGATCCGGTGGATGTTCGGGAATTTATCAAGGCACCGGTTAGGAACTGTAAAGCTGGATTTGGCAATGCAATCGGAACAATGAGTGATGGATCGGTATTACTTATTACAACATACGGAGTCTTTCGGTCTATAGATGCAGGTGCTACATGGGATCACATTCCCGATGCCTTTGGCGGGATGCAGTTGTCGGGCCCAGTGACGAATATGGGTCCTCGGATTATTGAGCACCCCGAGTATGGGGCAATAGCATTTGGACATTGCGAAGAGAAGGAGGGCAACATAGCTGATGAGATCTGGATACGGTACTCCCGGGACCTCGGTACAACTTGGCATGAGTTGAGCCAGATACTACCCAGTTTTGTGAAAGCGGTTGAGCCTGCCGCCTTACAATTGGATAACAGGGTAGTACTTCTAACGCGAAGTCATGGAAGTTATGATGCATCGGATCAAACGTGGCGTTATGTTGAGCTGGTGTCAACGGAGTATGAACCGCTTTTATTTGAGGCCCACAGGACGAACATTAAAGCCTATGATGTGAGGGCACTAAGTGGTAACGGTGGTTTTGGGCCATGGTCCCAGGACACGGTAGATTTATCCTTCAATCCCATTACACATAGGGTTGAGGCTGTGGTGACGAATCGCTGCGGTGGGGGACAAGGGCGAGAACATGAGCATAGTCATATGACTTTGAATTTGTGGAGCATTGATCCAGACGATCTGTTTGCTGGGGGGAGCAACTGGCGTTTTGAGACTACTCTGTGGGCTAAGGAAGGTATTACACCGGTGAACTCTGACAGAGGGCTTCATGCGGATGGAATGCATCCGGGCGCAGCAGTGATCGATGAAGAAAGGGGACTTCAGTATGTTTACGTGTATTTGGGGTTTACCGAAGGTCCCGCAGGAATTTTTCAAATTACACGTACCCTAGACACAGAACAATTGAGCTGTCTGCCTCCGTGGGAGGGTCGATGAGAAAGTAAAGATGTGCATTTCATAGAGCTATGACTATGTAATAGAACTGGGGCCGGAAGCAAGGAACGTGGTATATTCGCGCGAAGAAGTGATAGAAGTAGAACGCAAGTATGCGGTTATTCTCGGTAACCTTGGTAACACGAAGGAACGTTTTTGTGCAGGATACAAAGAGAACTTGTCTACAATGGGGATGCTAGAACAGGTAGCTTTCATAGAATATGTTCGCGTCAATCCACCTATGTAGTTCATTAATGGGACTAAGGATCATGCTTGTCCACTTGATAGTCACAAGCTGAGTCACTCCCTTGTATCTCCCCCATTACCTTAGCTGTAAAAATGGGAATGAGCCTTCTCGCCTTTCTGGATGAGAATCAAAGGAAATAGATTGGCAGATATTATTTTCTTTGGCCAAACACCTCTTCCACGGTTGGGTGATCCACTTATTCAGGGGAACGAAGTGATAGTTCGGATCAGTAACGGCCGTAAACTGAAGTTAGCAAGGCTTTTATATGCCTTAGATAAGGGCAAATGGAACGATCGCAAATGGAATATGCTTCTTACGCGAAATAATGGGATTAGATTAAGGCAGGTCTTCCATATTGACACAAAGACATTCTTCTTTGCTACAATTGATGAGGCCGGAGCACACGTGAGTAATCACATAAGGAGTATTGGTAGCAGCTTACTTGTAGGGCAAGCATTACGGCTTAGCAAGGTATAATAATTAATCTCATAGGACAAAGAGGTAAGCGAACCGAAAGCTTACCTCTTTGTCCGCAGGGGTTAGTTATCCGAGAAGTTGCGTTAGATCAGTCTCGACAGCATCAATGAGATGCAGGTCGAATTTTTCAACCAGTACATTCAATACGTTAGATGAGAAGAACGCAGGAAGTGTAGGTCCTATATAGATATTACGAATACCTAAAGCTAGTAGGCTGAGCAAAATGCAGACTGCCTTCTGTTCGTACCAGGATAGCACCAAACTAAGGGGTAACTCATTGACACTGCACCCGAAGGCTTCGGCAAGGGCAAGGGCCACCTGAATGGCGGAGTAAGCATCGTTACACTGACCCATATCCATGATTCGGGGCAGCCCACCTATCTCCCCAATGTCTAGATCGTTAAAACGGTACTTCCCGCATCCTAGTGTTAGGATGAGAGTATCCTGAGGCGCCTGTTTGACGAACTCGGTATAGTAGTTGCGGCCTGGTTTTGCTCCGTCACATCCTCCTACGAGGAAGAAATGTTTGATTGCGCCAGCTTTGACTGCGTTTATGACCTGATCCGCTACGCCAAGAACAGTACCGTGAGCAAAGCCGGTGGTAAGCTCTGTACCGCCATTGATGCCGGTGAGGATTTGATCATTCTGGTACCCACCAACCTCCAAGGCCTTGGCGATAATCGGAGTGAAGTCCTTCACACCATTTACTTCTTCAATATGTTGTATATTGGGGTAACCCACAACTGAAGTGGTAAAGACCCGGTCAGCATACGAAGGCCTTGGAGGCATGAGGCAATTTGTCGTAAACAGAATTGGCGCTGGGATAGCAGCAAATTCCTTCTGCTGATTTTGCCAAGCTGTCCCGAAATTACCCTTCAGGTGTGGATACTTCTTTAACTTAGGGTAACCATGGGCTGGTAGCATTTCCCCGTGGGTATAGACATTGATCCCCTTATCCTTGGTCTGTTCTAGCAGGTTCTTTAGATCCAGCAGATCATGACCGGTAATCACGATAAACGGTCCCTTCTCTATGATGGTTGAGACCTTTGTGGGAACAGGATTGCCGTAGGTTTCTGTGTTAGCCTTATCAAGTAGTGCCATACATTTCAGGTTTACATGACCGAATTCCATGAGCAAATCAAGCCATTGGTCCACTGAACGATCTTCTGCCAATGCTCTTAGGCCCTTGTAAAACCAAGATGTAACCTCATCGTCCACCTTGCCTAGCACGTAGGCGTGCCATGCATAGGCTGCCATGCCGCGTAGACCAAAAAGCAAGGTAGACCGTAGGGAGACAATATCTACATCCCCCTGCCATAGTTCCTGCCAGGGAGGGTCTGTGGCACCACCTAGCCGGTCTTTTTCTTGCTTGACGTCTTCGATCATCTGCTCAATTCTATTTTTGTCAAAGTTAACATTGGTAATCGTGGCAAAAAGCCCCTGGATGACCAGCTCATCGGCCTTGGGTCTTGGAGTCTTTCCTGCGACAGCCTGGGCAAGGCAAACTAACGCACCGATTAGCTCATCGTGTTTATCAGAGACATCTGGCTGTTTGCCGCATACACCAACTCTCGTACATCCTTTTCCTCCTGCGGTCTGTTCGCACTGAAAGCAAAACATGCAATGATTCCTCCTTTAAATTAGTGATTAGCCCTTGAAATGTTTGGGACTTGGGGCTTTAACTACAAAGAGCTCCAGGATCTCCCTATCCTTGTTCATCACATTCATCTTGGTCTTGTAGGGAATGTTCACGATACTACCCGCCGGGTAGTGGCGCTCGGCCTGCTCATTTAGCTGGAGGGTGACCCGTCCCCGGATTACCAACATATATACATGGGAGTTGGAGTAGTGTTCAGGAAGGGCTGCACCCTCTGGCAGTACCATGTGGTTGATCCCTACGTGATCATCTTCAAGGATTCGTTCAATTAGTTTTTCATCGGTTAAAGCGAAGGTGTACTGTTTTTCAAGCATTTTTTGTCCTCCTTTCATATTACCATTCATCGACAATATCCCCATTGGTTCCAATAGTGACTACACGCCAAGGAATTAGCTTACCGCTTTGCACTAAGGCTTGCTTCACCGCATGCTCTAGTCCGCCGCAACAAGGAACCTCCATTTTCGCTACAGTGATGCTCTTTATATTATGATTGTGTAGAATCTCGGTTAGTTTATCTGCATAATCTGTATCATCCAGTTTCGGGCAACTGATCAACGTGATCTTGTTCTCCATGAAACGTCCATGGAAATTCGCATAGGCATAGGCTGCACAGTCGGCGGCGATCAGTATGTGAGCATTATCGAGGTATGCTGCACTTGCCGGTACTAGTCTCAGTTGACACGGCCATTGACGCAGCTGGGAGTCTTGGGTCTGCTCGTTCCGATCAGGCGTTTTGCTATCTGCTTTCTGCTTGATCATTCTTACTTGGGTCCCGGGGCATCCACAACCTAGGTCCTGCTTTGCACGTAGAGTCCGCTCCTTCACTGCCTCCTCATCAAAGGGGGCGGCTACCCGCTCCTCAATGCTGATTGCTCCGGTGGGACATTGGGGCAGGCAATCGCCGAGTCCGTCACAGTAAGATTCAGAGACCAGCTTAGCTTTACCATCCACTAATTCAAGAGCGCCCTCGTGGCATGCTTGAATGCAGAGCCCACAGCCGTTGCACTTTTCCTCATCGATGCTAATAATCTTTCTTTTCATCGCCTATCCTCCTTGCTAAAGGTTTTCTTGTTTTTGCACCTTCAGTATAGTACAATTGGGTCGGCAAGTCCGTAACATAGGTTACGAAACACAGGGGTGAGGTAGGGAATGTATGAAAAATGGTTTTCTGTCCTGCGGGATTGCGCACTATTTCAAGGTGTAAACGATGGTGAACTGGAATCCATGCTTGCCTGTATGGTCAAAAATGTCTCTACCTATCGGAAGGATGACTGCATTCGACTGGCAGGGGCATCCTTTGATGGAGTCGGGATTATCGTAGAAGGCAGTGTCGTGATTACCAAGGAAAATGCCGCGGGGGATCGCGTCATCATCAACATGTTTGGGCCAGGGGAGGTATTTGGGGAGTTGGCCGCTTTCTCCGTCCAAAAACTCTGGCCCGCCACGGTGACCGCCCAAGGGGAAGTAACGGTTATTTTCATTCCACCGTCCAAAATCGTGGGTAGTTGTGAGCGTGCTTGTCCAAGTCACAGAATGCTCATTGCCAATATGCTCAAAATCGTTTCGGATAAAGCATTGGGGCTCCGTCGTCAGATGGATTACCTTGCTATGAAGACCCTAAGGGGAAAAATTAGTGCCTATCTATTGGAGCAGTATAGAAGAGCAGGGCGTACGATGTTTGTTCTTCCATTAAAACGAGATGAGTTGGCGGATTTCCTTAATGTCACTAGGCCTTCTTTGTCTAGGGAAATGTGTCGGATGCGGGATGAAGGACTAATTGACTTTCATCGCAGTTCTGTTTTGGTTAAGGACGTGGAAACCCTTCGCCACGCAGCTCAGTAAGAAGAGCTCATTGGTAGATAATACCTGGATTATTCGGACCTTGGCTGGACACATTAACAAATGAGCAAGCGATTAAGGTCGCATTATTTGCGCCAACTGCTTACGGTGTATGCGAAAGCATGCATCGTGGGTGGGAAACGCAGGTAATGTGGCTGACTAAGGTCACGTCTGGTGGGAAAATTATCGCTTACGACCTTATCGGCCGTAAGCGGTGATCCAACTGCCATGACTGGCCGGTTGACGATCTACAGTATTGGCGTAAATAGCGTGTGCGGTCGAGAGATCGTTCATGTTACTAAGCTAGTACTGCAGGTCAAAAAATCGCTTGCTCACTTTGCTTTTCTAACTACCTGAATCTAAGACCTAGTGGTGGAGCTACTCGAATCTTTAGCCTCAGGCTGGGTTGTTGCTTGAAGAACCTTGGATTCATGACCGACCACTGTCTGATCACAGGGGCCTGTCTTTGTACCTGTACTCTTCTTTGAACCAAATCTTCCGGCCTTATGGTTTGTCTTAACCGCAAGGATTGGACTTGACGGTTCCTTTCCTCTAACTTCCTGGAGACTTGTTTTCTGAGCTTTTCGCTGAGTTCTCGGCAGACTTCATTGGTCCTTTTCCTAGTTTCAAGAATCTTTTCATTTAGCTCCCTTGCGGCCTCGAGATTTCCTTGTCGCAGCAATTCCTGTTGTTGAACAAGTAAGTCAACTAGCTCTTCCTGGGACTCTCTATGTGCTATCTTTACCTGCTCTACTAGATCCATTAGCTCTTGGAGTTCTTCCGGTGATTTGGCGTGGTTGTTTAGAGCAAATAACAGTTGGTTCTCTGCTTGCAGGCGCCGAATGTCATTGCCAAATACAGAAACCGTTGCTCCCACAATTACCAACAAAATGATAAGTACCGATGTAACTTGCTTCATTAGGAATACCCCCTTAATAAATAGTCAATTAGAATATACCAAGTGATTTTTAAGAAATTGTTAAGATCGGGACACTATGCCCAGTCTCCGCGGAAAGGAAAAAAGGAGGTGCGTGTAGAAGAATTTCCTCAAAAACAGGGTGAGGGGGATATTGGTGGAGCGGATCTTGGTCATCGAGGATAACTGGGCGGTTAGCGAAGTGATCCGTCTTTACTTGGCGAAAGCTAGCTTTGAAGTTGAGTGTGTTGCTGATGGCCAAAGGGCTTTGGAGCGCCTGAAAGAACACTGGGACCTAGTGATACTAGACCTTATGTTACCTGGTGTGTCGGGCGAGGAGATCTGTCAGGGGATTCGGAAAGAATCAGATCTGCCGGTGATTATGCTTACAGCCAAAAGCACTTGCGAGGATCGGATCGCGGGTTTGGTCATGGGGGCGGATGATTATATCGTCAAACCCTTTAACCCCGAAGAGTTGGTAGCTAGGGTACATTCCGTGCTAAGGCGATCTGCACCAAAACGTGAGCAAAGGGAAGAAATTATTAAGGTACCGGGGTTGATACTTAATTACACACAGCGTAGGGTTAGTGCCGGTGCACAGGTAATAGATATGACTCCCAAGGAATTTGAGCTCCTTTGGTACTTAGCCGCCAATCGTAATCTAATCCTTACCCGTGAACAAATCTTCAAAAGGATATGGCCCTACGATGATCCCCCTAATACCCTCCGGAGAGTGGATGTTCACATTAATGGTATTAGAGATAAGCTGCAACAAGCCGTCCCCGGATCTAGTTATATCAAGACGGTCCGGGGGATCGGTTATAGATTTGAGGTGCGATCGTGAATTCCATTTTTGGCAAGACCCTACTGAGTCACGTAGTTGTTGTCCTTGTGACCCTACTGACTATTGGACTCCTATTTCCCACCTTCTTTAGTAGGGTGTTTTTCCAAGGACGGCAAGAGCAGCTGGTGGTCCTTGGCACGCGTATCGCTGAGATACTTACGGCCGAAGAAGTAGGATCGAGCGCAGTGCTACTGCGAAAGCTTCATCATGTTTCTGGAACAGAGATCTGGCTTGTGGACGATCAAGGAAGAGTTTTGACCGCTTCGGTATTAGCAAGGGTAAACCACCTGTTGTCTGAGCCTAGCCGGCGCAGCCTAATCAAAGAGACTACCCAGACGCTACATGGATTTGGCGAAGGTTTCCGACGTCCAATGCTGGCGGTCTCCCTACCAACTGCGCCGATTGAGCTTCCCTTGGGAAGTGCAACTCATATCCTGCTGTTTTCACCTATTCATGAAATGAGTGCTGTGGTGGAGCGGGCCTTGCGTCAACTGTCTTGGTTTTCCTTGCCCGTAGCTGTATGCAGTGCTTTGGTCGCAGCTTGGTTCATGTCCCGGCGGCTGACCCATCCCTTAGTGGCAATCAGCGATACAGTCCAGGCGATAGCCCACGGCCAACTAGGTCGTCGGGTTCACCACCGAGCTTGCGGAGAGATCGGGATGTTAGCCCAAGGTGTGAACAGCATGTCTTTAGAGCTTGCCCGTTTGTTTTCCAGTCTGTCCGATGAGAAGAGAAGAACGGAATCCATTCTTGCACATATGTCCGAGGGCGTTCTAAGCATTGACTTGGATAAGGCGGAGGCAGTATACAATACTGAAGCCGCTCTAATTTTGGGTCTACCTATGAACCACTCCGATGTTCTAGGTCGGTGCCCAAGCACAGAGCTAATTCGGATCGTCCAAGAACGGGAGGTTATCTCCGTAATCGAAGCAACCATCCAAGAGAATTCCGTTCAAAGAAAGACCGTACAGTTGCAGAGAAACCAGATCTTCCAGATAACGGCATCACCCCTTTGTAGTGACAATGAAAGGGCTAGCGGAGCGGTAGTACTATTACTAGATATTAGCCAGCGCCACAGACTTGAGCAGAGTCAACGGGAGTTTTTTGCTAGCATTTCCCACGATCTCCGCACACCCCTAACAGTCCTAAGGGGTCTGTTGCAGGCCGTCAAGGATCAGCTTGTTACGGATCCAGAGGAGATAGAAGGCTACATTGATTGTATGCATTCCCAGGTTCTGCATTTGATCTCCCTCACCTCTACTTTGCTGGAGATCGCCAGGCTAAACATGGAAAGCTCATTATTGAACAGGGAGCTAGTCTCCTTAAGCGAGCTTGTTACAGAGCACGTTGCTTTACTAGAGCCGCTCATTGAAGAGAAACAGGTGACGGTAATAACCGAGGGAATGGACCTAGCACCAACCATATATCTTGACAAAGAAAAAATGGGGAGGGTAGTGTATAATCTCCTGGAAAACGCGGTGTTCCACTCTCCCCAAGGCGGGATGGTGGTTATTGGTCTTAAGGAAGATGGGCATCACTTGGAGCTTAGTGTTTCAGATCAGGGTCTGGGGATTACTCCCGGTGAAGAACAGCAGGTCTTTCAACCCTTTTATAAGGAAGACCTAGGAAGAAGTAGTAGTTCAAATGGTCCTGGTCTAGGCTTGGCAATAGTGAAGAGTCTTGTTGAACTGCACAATGGAACGGTACAGGCCTGCAATAGACTAGCAGGTGGGGCAGAGTTTCTAATCCGGTTGCCTTTGAGCAGGGGGTAACCCCTGCTCAAAGTTTAACGGGCCCGCAACCTCAGACATTGTCTTTGCGGTTCCTCACAGGGACACTCTGCGCGGTCACACTCTCCTTGGTGAAGATGTCTTTGTATCTGCTGTCGGTTCCCCTGACATTGGGCCTGTCGGTTTGCGCGCTCAGCCCGCAGGGGTGTTTGGGCTAGTGCTATTGATACGGCCATGATGACCACAACTAGAGTGCACAGTATAGCTAGGACTACTCTGTTCTTTGGCACATATATCCCTCCCTCATTTCCATACTAACAGAAAAGGGGCTGGGTGGAAGCAGGTAACTTATTGTAGTCAAAGAAAAACTCCCCGGCAAGCCGGGGAGTTGGATTTACCTAGATTACCAATCGTCGAAACCAGGGAACGGTGGTTGCGGTGCATCGATCCTACACTGATCGGGGTTGATCCAGAAGGTGATGGAATGGCCCGTTGGCTCATCGGGATATGCATTGGTCCAGTAACTTCTTACGTTAGATAGGTTCTCTCTTACTTTACTGTCTATGGGCGATGGCTCTTCCTCTTGGGAGTAAATCACTCCTTGAGGGTTGACTTTCTTCAAGAACTGGCTGGAACTAGTGGGTGTCCAGTTTTGACTCATCTTAAGGAAATCAACGGACAAATTCGCATCGTCACTAAGCATCTCTGCTTCCGCCTGTGCACCAATGGCTCCGGCAAACAAGAACGATAGTTTTCCATAGTCTAACCGCAACACGATTGAGGAATCGTAAGCTTCGGCGTATCCATCAGGAGTACTTGGATGGAGCACATCAAAGGACAGCTTACCGATCTGAAGACCATTGTTCTTGGCTAGGGTTTGCGGTGAAAGCTCTGCGCTTGCTAAAGCTTCCTGCAACTCTTGATTAGCGGCGTAGTGGCTATGACCGGAGTAGTAGAAAGCGTTCACCTTAATATCCTCATTCTCCAGGACTTTTGTCAAACCACCCAGATAGTTCGGATCGGGGTTAGTACTTACTATAGCATCCAACACCCAAGTGGAATTGCCGTCTTCATCGAATACTTGGGGTATTTCCGCATAGTATTTCAAGTAATTAACTACCCAGTCGCCCGTATCAGTGCTTCCCCCGTCAATCAAAACACACTTACGACTAACCAAATCATGAATTAGGATCGCATCGCCGCCGGCAACGTTAATAAAATGCACTCCTATATCGGCATAGAAAAAAGGCATGCAGCTACCTGTGATTAGACCAAAACCAATCACTAGGCAAAGTATTAGTAAAAGACTCTTCTTCCTCATAAATGGGACCCTCCCTCGGACATACTACGGGAATAAAATGCTTGCTTCGGGTTTCAACATATATAATTCCTTAAGTACCCCAGGTTTTCCTTCCCTCCAAAAAGCGGAAATCCGAGAAGATGTCGACTTCCAGGATTAAGGTCCGCGGCTTCTTGCTCATCTAGGCCTTCAACGATGTGTCATGCGCAAAGACCAGGATGTAGACTGAACAAGGCTTTTCTATAGATTTGGCGAAGATTATGGGGTAGAAAACAATCTTGGAGGGAGCTAAGTGATCAAGATCCTCGTTACTGGTTTTGATGCCTTTGGTGGAGAGAAAATTAACCCATCAGCCTTAATTTTAGACATGCTCAAAGAAAGAACCAAAGATATCGATCTTGTAACATGCCAACTACCTACGGTGTTTACTAAGTCTGCAGCAGTAGTTGAAGAAGCCATTACCACCTCCAATCCTCACGCGGTGATTAGTATCGGGCAAGCAGGTGGGTCAGTAGGCCTTCGGGTGGAGCGCGTGGCCCTTAACCTAGCTGATTCCGGCACTGCAGATAATGAGGGCAATCGTCCCGCCGATACAACTATTTCCCCGGAAGGACCAGTCGCCTATTGGTCCACGATTTCGGTAAAAGACGTGGTAAAGGCGATTCGGGAAGCGGGGATTCCAGCGTCTGTTTCGTATAGTGCAGGTACCTTCGTGTGTAACCACGTATTCTATACTACCTGTAATTTTGTTGCTACGCATCGACTTCCCATCAAAGTCGGTTTCATCCATGTTCCCTACTTACCGGAGCAAGCAGTGGGAAAGCTAGGGGTGGCAAGTATGTCCTTAGAACACATGGTAACTGCCCTGCAGAATGCCCTAGAAATTGTGGCTGCTGATGTTCTCGGGTAGGAGCTGTGGGCCGGGTATGGTTGCATCTTCAAATGATGGATCGTATGATAAGAATGGTGAAATTAGGCGCCAAGCTGAAAAAGCACTACATATACAGGGGTGATTCTTACTATGAGAGATTGGGAAAACCAGAAAATAGCGCATCGTAATTGTACACCGCCACATGCTTTGCTTTTGCCTTACTGTAATGAAGCTGCGGCGATTATCAACCAACGGGCTGCCACACCATGGTTTGAGTTACTCAATGGACAATGGAAATTCCATTATGCCGATGCCCCCGCGTTAGCACCGGGGAATTTCTTTGCTGAGGATTATGATGTCAGTGCTTGGGATGATATAGAAGTTCCATGTAGCTGGCAAGTATTAGGTTATGGTAGACCCCATTACACCAACGTGGAATACCCCTTTCCCGTAGATCCTCCCTTTGTTCCCTCGGATAATCCCACCGGGTCGTACCGGAGAGATTTCGTGCTCTCTGAGGATTGGGGAGAGCGGCAAGTGTTCCTTAGGTTTGAGGGTGTGGATTCCGCCTTTTACGTTTGGGTTAATGGGCAAAAGGTAGGTTTTAGCAAAGGAAGCAGGTTACCGGCGGAATTCGATATTACTCCCTACGTCCGCTGTGGAAAGAACGTGTTGGCTGTGCAGGTCTACCAGTGGTCCGATGGGAGCTATCTTGAGGATCAGGATATGTGGTGGTTAAGCGGAATCTTTCGAGACGTATATATATACGCTACTCCCCGCACCCATATCTATGACTTAACCGTTGTTAGTGAATTGGATGCTCAATATCAGGATGCGACGTTAAAACTTGAACACCTGATTAAGAATTTCGGGCCCCATGATGTGGAGAAGTACCAACTGAAGATAAAGCTATTAGATGATGCCCATAACGAGGTCCTTGTTCAAGATGCTGCAAGTTGTTTGACAGTCTCCGCCCAGAGTGAGACACTGGTGAGATTTTCTGCTTCGGTAAAGAACCCGCGTAAGTGGTCTGCGGAGGATCCTTATCTTTATACTCTACTGATTAGCCTGTATGATGATGCTGATAACATAGTGGAAGTTGTCACCTCGAAAGTGGGATTTCGTATTGTGGAATTGAAGGGCGGAAATCTGCTGGTTAACGGAGTTCCGATTATGATTAAGGGGGTTAACCGGCATGATATTCACCCGGATTTAGGTAGGACCGTGCCGCTGTCAGTGATGGAAGAGGACGTTTTGTTGATGAAGCGTCACAACATTAATGCTGTGCGCACATCCCATTATCCCAACGATCCCAGGTTCTACGATCTGTGCGATTACTACGGTATCTACGTACTAGACGAAACAGATATAGAATGCCATGGTTTTGGTCCCATTGGTGATATAGATCGGATCAGCAATGATCCGGAATGGGAAGTGGCCTACCTGGATCGAATGGAAAGGATGGTGGAGCGGGATAAGAACCATCCTTCAGTGATTATTTGGTCCTTGGGTAACGAGTCAGGTTTTGGATGTAACCATGAGGTGATGGCGGCTTGGACTAAGGAGAAGGATCCCACAAGGCTTGTGCACTATGAAGGCGATCGAGAGCAAAAGGTTGTGGATATTGTAGGTCCAATGTATACCTCCGTGGAAGGTTGTATCGCCTTGGCGGAACAGGAAACATGGGATAAGCCAGTCATTCTATGCGAATATGCGCATGCCATGGGCAATGGACCCGGTGGACTGACGGAATATTGGGATGCCTTCTACAAATATCCCCGGTTGCAAGGCGGGTTTGTCTGGGATTTCGTTGATCAAGGTCTGCGAAAGCGTGATGAACATGGTCAAGAGTACTTTGCCTTCGGTGGCGATTACGGAGATTACCCCAATGACGCCAACTTTAACATCAACGGTTTAGTCTTCCCCGATCGGAAGCCAAGCCCGGGAATGATTGAATACAAGAAGGTACTTGAACCCGTGAAAGTTGAGGAAGCAGACCTCAAAACCGGTCAGGTCCGGATCAGCAATCGCTATGACTTCAGTCTCCTGGACCACCTAGTGTTAAGCTGGAGTATCCACAGGGATGACCAGGTCATTCAGGTTGGCACCCAAGACCTTCCTGAGATTCGCCCTGGTCAAAGCCAAGTGGTTACACTTCCCTACCGGTTGCCCGGGCAAGCTAGTATACACGATTACTGGTTGAATATTAGTTTCGTGTTAGGACATGATCAAAGCTGGGCTGCTCGGGGCTATGAGATCGCCTGGGCTCAGTTTCAATTGCCGGTAGAAAGACAACAGTTGAAGGTAAAGCCGAGGAATGTATCTATTCTATGCGAAGAATCGTCTCATCAGATCAAGGTATCGGGCGCGGATTTTGAGTTGGTATGGGATAAGGTTTATGGTGTGCTCTCCTCATGGTGCTTCAATAATATGGAGCTTTTGACCAATGGTCCCAAACTCAGCTTCTGGAGGGCCCTTATTGACAATGATCGGCCCTTTACAGCCGATTGGCGCAGAGCGCGGTTGCATTGGCTCCAACACCGAATTGAGAGTGTCAAGTGCCTGGAGCAAAACGAAAGGTGTGTTAAGGTCCAAGTTTTGGCTCGCATTGCACCCCCTGTCCTCGATCACGGTTTTCGGTGTAGTTACACCTATACTGTATACCCAAGTGGTGATGTACTAATCAAGACCGAGGGTTCTCCCTATGGGAACCTACCCCATCTACCACGGATTGGTTTACAAATGACAATACCCAAACACTTAGATCAAGTCTCCTGGTATGGTCGGGGTCCTGGAGAAAGCTATGTTGATAGCAAACAAGCCAATCGGGTGGGGGTCTATGCCTGTGGGGTGGAGGATCTTTATGTACCCTATGTCTATCCCCAGGAGAACGGGAACCGCACCGATGTACGCTGGGTCTCTTTTACTAATCTAAATGGAATGGGTCTGCTGGTTGTTGGACAACCCATGCTCAACTTCTCAGCCCATCGGTTCACCACCGAGGATATCCAGCGAGCAAGACATACCAATGAGCTTCCAGTGAGGGATGAGATTACCGTCAACCTAGACCATCGTCATTGTGGCCTTGGTAGTGGTAGTTGCGGTCCAGCCACACTACCGATGTACCGGATTGAGCCCGAACCATTCAGTTATACATTGCGCCTTCGGCCCTTCTGTCAGGCAGCGGGATCGGCCATGTTGTTAAGCAAAGAAGAGCTAGTTACTGACTAAAGACACGGCCCGGGAATTCCCGGGCCTTTTTATTTAACCAATTTCCAATGGGTGGCGATAAACATACCTAGGTCCTCTCCAAACCCGCCCGGTCTATATGTCAAGAGCTCATCATTCATATTGAACTGACCTTTATTAATGAAGTCTTTGCAGATCAGGGCTCCTTCAATAGAAGCTCCCCAATGCATTTTCAGCTCCGTGAATGGAGCAAAGATGCCTCCATAGAATTCGGCTTCGCTTTTCATGGTTATCTGGCGATTTGGTTCAAGGACGAAGAGGACGACGTTAGGTAAACTGTCATTTCCCACGATGCTTGCGGACTCTAAATGGACGTCTCCCGAAACGAACACTTCGTTCCATTGGTCATTATCTATAAATACCTTGACCTGACTTTTGACGTTTAGATCACCCTCTACTACAAGTAAGACTGGTTCTCTTGAAGTAAAAAACGCCTCGGAATGAAAGGTTAAGTCCCCGGCGGCAAAAAGTCTAGAGCCACCGTCGCTATATAGTACTGCCTTGTTATTTATGTCAATATCGTTGTCTGCTACCACGGTAACATCACCCCTGACGATGAGGTTGCCTCCCCCATGAAGACGGAGGTTATTACCGGCGAACATCGTTAGGTTACCGTCGGAGCTCACTTGGCTGTCGTTGTTTATATCAATGATTCCCCCTGCGGATATTGTTGTTTCCTCACCGCCTAATGACACCAAGGAGCTGCTTTTGGCGATGAAATCTCCACCGGTGGTTATGTTTACATTACCGTTAGTTCTTATCTCAGCCCCATTTCTTAGTGCCAAAGAACCAGCGACTAGCAGTTCTACATTCCCTTCGATTTGCAGACTCTCATTAATCGTCAGGTCCCTACTAACCAACACTTTAATGGGGGGAGCATCAGGTGACGGATCTGGATTTGCGATGGTAAATTCGCCGTTCCACGGTTCAAAATCCGACAAATCCGGTCTTGTAGGAAAGGTTGGCGCTATTGGGGGGTCTATAGGGGGCATCTTGAAGTCCTCATCCACTGTCTGAGTGCCCTGGAAATACTTAATACAATCGGCAAACAAGCCATCTGCAGGAAACATGGATTCAAAGGCAAGCTGTACGGAGATGGTCCTTTGCCGGCCTTGGTAGGTTCCATATGAGGTAAGGACACCGTCATTTGTAAGGTCTATGCTAAAGCGGCTATCGTCCTCGATGATGCAATAGCTCTCCTCACTTTTTTTATAAGGAAACTCCGATTCAAAGTAGGTCATGTGATCCTTTGGATACTGATTCAGCCAGGTTAAGGCATGATAAAGACCGGACTCTGCTGTATGTAAGGCTAGGGCATATTCGGCCTCGATGGAGACATTACGCAGGTATATGGGCACAAGGGTGGCGATGACTCCAATGATCATAATCAGAACGACAATTATCAGGATGCTAGCGAGTATCGCAGAACCTTCTTCTCTTTCCATGGGTATGGCCCCCCCTGTTGGCCTACTATAATCTGATTATACCTGATATTGGATTTCGAGGAAAGTGGAGACTGTTTTTCCTTTAGGTATGATACCGGATTACCATACATAGGCAGGTGATTGCAATCACCATGTCGAAGAAAATAGCTTAATGCAGCGTGTCGAATCTACTTTGTTCAGATGGAGGCTAAGAAGATGAGAAGTAGTGACTTTGTGGTGCAGCAACCGCGCAACAGGTTAAAAGGCTCTCTTCCTAAGATCGGAATCCGTCCCATTATCGATGGACGTCGAAAGGGAATTAGGGAGTCTTTGGAAGAACAGACGATGAATATGGCTAAATCGGCAGCCAAGTTGCTTACGGAAAACCTCCGGCATCCTAATGGTTTGCCGGTTGAGTGTGTGATTGCAGACACTACTATTGGTGGTGTAGGCGAGGCTGCTCAAGCGGAGGAAAAGTTCGCCAGAGAAGGTGTCGGTGTTACTATCTCGGTTACACCTTGTTGGTGTTACGGTTCTGAAACCATGGACATGGATCCCCATCGTCCCAAAGCCGTATGGGGCTTCAACGGAACGGAAAGACCCGGTGCGGTATATCTTGCGGCGGTGCTTGCCGCCCATAATCAAAAGGGGCTGCCCGCCTTTGGTATCTATGGACGAGATGTACAGGATGCCACGGATACGTCGATCCCACAGGATGTGGCGGAAAAGTTAATCAGGTTTGCCAAGGCAGGGCTGGCGGTGGCATCGATGCGGGGTAAATCCTATCTCTCCATGGGTTCTGTTTCCATGGGCATTGCCGGCTCAATCGTCAACCAAGAGTTCTTCCAGGACTATTTGGGTATGCGAAACGAATCCATAGATATGTCTGAGTTCACCAGAAGGATCGATGAAGAGATCTATGACCCGGAGGAATACGAACGGGCCCTGGCTTGGGTTAAGCGCAACTGTAAGGAAGGTCCGGACAACAACCCTGCCCGGATCCAAACCACCAGAGAACGGAAGGACTGGGAATGGGAATTCGTGGTTAAGATGGCCTTGATTGCCCAGGACTTGATGGTCGGCAACCCTCGCCTAGCAGAGCTGGGATTTGGAGAGGAAGCTGTGGGGCGAAATGCTATATTAGCGGGCTTCCAAGGTCAACGGCAGTGGACGGACCATTTCCCCAATGGTGACTTTATGGAGGCGATACTGAATTCCTCCTTTGACTGGAATGGAATCAGGCAACCCTTCTTAGTTGCTACAGAAAACGACTCGTTAAATGGCGTAGCCATGCTTTTTGGTCATCTGCTGAGCAACACCGCCCAGGTATTTGCCGATGTGCGGACCTATTGGAGTCCAGCCGCTGTAAAACGGGTAACCGGTAAGGAGCTTACTGGACTTGCGGAGAACGGGGTCATCCACTTGATCAATTCCGGTGCGGCTGCTTTAGATGGGACTGGGGAGCAAACTAGGGACGGAAATCCCGTTATGAAGCCTTACTGGGAGATCTCCTCCGAGGAGGCGAAAAAATGCTTGGATGCAGTGTCATGGCGTCCAGCTAGTCGGGACTACTTCCGGGGGGGCGGCTTCTCCTCAAACTTCGCCACTAAGGGTGGTATGCCCATTACTGTAACCCGGGTGAACATTATTAAGGGCTTAGGTCCGGTTCTGCAGATAGCTGAGGGTTACTCCGCTGAGTTGCCTAAGGATGTACATGACATCCTTGATCAGCGTACAGACCCAACTTGGCCGACCACCTGGTTTGCACCCATCCTGACAGGCAAGGGCCCCTTCAAGGACGTTTACTCAGTCATGGCCAATTGGGGCGCGAACCATGGCGCATTTAGCTATGGTCACATTGGTGCAGATTTGATTACCTTAGCTTCGATGCTACGGATTCCTGTTTCCATGCATAATGTATCCGAGGAGCGGATCCAAAGACCAAGTGCATGGGCTGCCTTTGGCACGTCGGATCTGGAAGGCGCTGACTATCGGGCATGTAAGAACTTCGGTCCATTATATGGATGAACCAAAACAAGGGGGCTTTGGCCCCCTTGGTCTTCGGAGGTGAGCAAATGGGCGAGCAACTAAAGATGCTGGCCTTTGACTTAGGCGCAAGTAGTGGTCGGGCCATGCTCGGTATTTATGAGGATGGGCGGCTGTCTATTCAGGAGATTCATCGCTTTGCTAATGAACCAGTCTCCCTACGGGGACATCTTTACTGGGATATCCTCCGTTTGTTTCACGAGATCAAGTGTGGTCTTTTGAAAGCTTTCAACTCCGGTCATACAGATATTTCCTCACTGGCGATTGATACTTGGGGAGTGGATTTTGGGCTACTAGACCGAAATGGTGACCTGTTGGGCAATCCCTATCATTACCGAGATGGACGTACAGATGGTATGATGGAGAAGGTATTTGATCTGATCCCTAAAGAGGAGCTATACAAACAGACGGGCATTCAGTTCATGAAGCTGAACTCTATTTTTCAGCTATTTGCCATGAAGGAGTATCAGGCTCATCTTCTCCGTGAAACAAAAACGATGCTTCTAGTTCCTGATTTGTTAAACTACTTCCTCACAGGTCAAATGGTGACGGAATACAGCATTGCCAGCACTACACAACTGCTGGATCCTGTGACCCGGATTTGGCATAGGGATCTAATAGATAAACTAGGGTTGCCAAAGGATATTTTTACCGAGATTGTGCCTCCTGGTACTGTGATAGGGAAGTTGCACCCGGACATTATCGCGGAGCTTGGTGCTGGGGAGAACATATCGGTGGTAACGGTAGGCTCCCACGATACTGCTTCCGCAGTGGCTTCGGTTCCGGCCTCTTCCGCGGATTTTGCCTATATTAGCTCTGGTACTTGGTCCCTTATGGGAGTAGAAATCGACCAACCCATTATTAATCTGGAGTCTGCCGGCTTAAGCTTTACTAATGAAGGTGGTGTGGCCAATAAGATCAGGTTTTTAAAGAACATTATGGGTCTTTGGCTTGTCCAGGAATGTAGACGGCAATGGCAGCGGGAAGGGGAGCAGTTAAGTTTCAGCCAATTGCAGGAACTGGCAAGGCAGGCGGAACCCTTTGTCTCGCTGATCGATCCCGATCACGAATCCTTCGTGGCTCCTGGGGATATGCCCACGCGAGTCCAGCAGTTCTGCCAACAGACTGGTCAGAAGGTACCTAAGACCAAGGGCGAAATCATCCGCTGTATTACGGAGAGCTTAGCTATGAAGTATCGGTTTACTATGGAAAGTCTCGAGAAGATATTAAACAGGGAGCTGTCGGTAATACATATGGTGGGTGGCGGTATTCAGGATGAACTGTTGTGTCAGTTCACCGCAGATTCCACAGGTAAGAAGGTACTTACAGGTCCCATTGAGGCGACCTCAATCGGTAACCTAATGGTACAAGCAATGGTAGCAGGAAAAGTGGCAAGCCTTGGTGAAATGCGTGATTGTATCGCCAGATCCTTCCCCCAGAAAGAGTATGTGCCCCAAAACACCAGGCAATGGTCTACTGAATACTCGAGATTTAAGGAGCTTCTGGCCTTTTAGGATAACCTTTAGCGACCCCAATTTTGGGGTCGTTTCCTTCCTCCCAGCACTTACCAGGAGTAGTCCCCACACAATTGTCGAATTAAGATAATTAAAAGCAAATATGCCTAAAAAGTCCGCAATTGGATAACCGGCAAGTGATGAGCTTAAGGGGGAGACATATGAAGCCAAGATTGCTTGTGTACATGGGGATTACATTGACGTGTTGCCTACTGTTAGGTGGCTGCTACAATTTAGAACAGGGTCCTAATACGGGGACGCCAAAGACCTATACCGTTAGACAAGGGGATACTCTCTGGCGAATAGCCCAGCGTTTTGGAACGCCGGTTGAAACTCTGAAAGCGCTCAACACAAAAACCGAAGAGCTTTACGTTGGTCAAGGGCTTCGATTGCCCGATGATGCAGTAGACCACTATCGTTTTGTCTTTGCTCCTTGGGAGATGGACCTATTCGCAAGATTGGTCCATGCCGAAGCAGAGGGAGAACCCTTCGAGGGGAAGGTGGCAGTGGCGGCCACAGTGCTAAATCGCCTTGCAGATCCCCGCTATCCCGATACAATCTATGGAGTTATTTACCAAGTGGCCGATGGGGCATATCAGTATAGTCCGGTTAAGGACGGTAGAATTGACCTACCGGCTGATGAAGATTCGGTCAATGCTGCCTATGAGGCCCTCTGCGGGAGGGATCCTTCCCTAGGAGCCAATGGCTTTTATAACCCGAAGAAAACAAGTAACCAATGGGTCCGTCAGCAACCTGTTACAACAGTGCTTGGCGATCATGTATTCTTTAGGTACTAAATATAAAAGGGTGCCTGCCAGGCACCCTTTCTAGATGTTGTAAGCGGCGCAGAAGGCCTCGTAGATGGCTTCAGTTGCCCTCCGGGGCCCTTTGGGAGATTATTGCTTCGGTAACCTATGGCTATCACTACGGTGTCGGCGGGCAGTTGGTCCCGTCTTCTTTTGATGGAGATATCAACATTATGATCGTTGATTCGCTCAACAGAGGCTGAGGTCAAAAGCCGTACTTTACACCGCTTGAGTCGTTCCAGGAGAAACGCCTTTCGTGCGGGACCAATGCTTAGTCTCACATCCTCTTGCATCTCGATGATAGATACCGTCCTCGCCAAATCTCCAAGGTAATCTGCTGTTTCAAGACGTAGCCCCCACCCCCAATGATCACAACGCTCTGTCCCGGCTCTACCCTTTGGGCTAGGAGGTCTGTGGCTAGTACCACGTGGGGTTTATCAACACCAGCGATATCCGGTTTTGACGGTATTGCACCGGTAGCGATAATCACCCCGTCGGGATTTTCGGACAGGATCCTCGCCCCCTCGGCAGGGGTATTCAGTCTAACCGTCACTTGTAGTTTATGCATTTGATCGATGAGCCATTGCACATCTTCTGTGATCTCAGATGTTCCCGGGGGCATGCCAGCTAGGCGCTATTGTCCGCCTAGGGTGCTACCAGCCTCAAAGAGGGTCACCTTACAGCCTCGGTGCCGCTGCCCCATTCCCGCAAGGCCTCACCACCTTCTTGTTAGCAGGAGAGAGGGGAGGAGACTCCTGTTCCCTGCCACAGGTGGGGTTTAGCATGCAGGTAACGTGCTTGCTCTCCAGCAGCAAGCGATCAACGCTACAAGCAATACAGCGGCGGCTCTCTCCGTTCCTACCTTCCTTAGCCTTCGTGGGCCACTGGGGATCAGTTAGCAATGCACGCCCAATGGCAATGAAATCCGCCTTTCCCTGGGCAATGATCTCTTTAGCCAGGGCTGGGTCGTTAATCCTCCCAACAGCAATTACCGGTATGTTCACAACCTTTTTGATCTCTGCTGCCGCCCAAACATTGAATCCCCGGAGTAAGATCCATCGGGGGCACGGTATATCGTAGTGTTTCATAGGCCCCTATGGAGACATGGATTGCATTGACCCCGTGGTTGGCCATCAGTACTGCGATCCTTTTGCGTCCTCAATGGTTAATCCATCCTTTACCTTCTCTTCG
This sequence comes from Limnochordia bacterium, assembly GCA_023230925.1. Lineage (NCBI taxonomy): Bacteria > Bacillati > Bacillota > Limnochordia > Limnochordia bacterium. Next base: position 8,361 of record JALNWK010000033.1, on the reverse strand, counting down.
CCGCTGAGGCGGTAGATGATCGGATAACCAGAGCCTACCTTTCTCCTGATGGCATCAATGATCTCTAGGGCAAAGCGGGCTTGGTTCTTTAGGGGACCACCGTACTCGTCTTCTCTTTCCTTGGAATAGGCAGACATGAATGGGGCGATCAAATATCCGTGGGCGCCATGCACCTCTAGCGCATCAAATCCTGCCTCTTCCCCCGCCAAGCTGCGCTTGCATATGCATTTACTAATTCTTTGATCATTTCCTTAGTGAGTTCAACTGGCTCCTCTTGGCAAAGGGGAGTAGGGTATGGGTGATGGTGCAACGATCTTCATGCCCGTTACCCTAGAATTGGTTTGTCGTCCAGCGTGCCACAGCTGCAGGCATGCTGCCGCTCCCCCTTGGTGGATTACATCGACAAGATCACTCAGTCTGGGAGTGTATCTATCATCCCATAGGGCAAGACCCGCACCGCCACTGGTGGGATGAACCGCGGCAATTTCCACGCGGTATCCATCCCGACACCGTCTGGTGCTCTTACACGGTGGTAGTGGTACATCCGCTCGGTGACAAAACCTTCCGCGTCCTGCATACTTGACCCCATAGCAGGCATGATCAAGCGATTCCTAAGCTTCAAGGTACCAATGTGACCGGGTGAGAAAAGAAGCTGAAACATACACTGCATCTTTTTCAGAGATGGTCTAATCAATGCCTTTGGTTTAATGTCTGCTATGGGCCAAGTTTTATATCTATCTGTGACCAGGGGTCTGTTTGAACAGTTTTTTGGTGGGTGTTCACAAAGGCCCAAAGAGGCCTTTGTGTAAACTTGGCTGCTTCAACTCCCAAGCCTGTGTGTGGGGGAATGGATAGAACAATGGTCTATAATGCGAGCCAACGCTTTAGCGTCTTGGCATCCTCCAGGAAAGCTTCCGGTGCATCATCCCGCACAAACTCTAGGAGGATCCAACGTTCGCCTGTCAAGGACTTAACCACGTTTATGTACTTGCTCCATTCTGTCTCCCCTTCGGCTAGGGCTCGGCGAAGAGTATGGGGCTCCCAATGGAAGGCATGAATGTTACTTAGGTATGGGCGGACTTGCTGTAGTCCAGACAAACGATATCCTTCTTGGGTATCAACAGCCGGTTGCCAGTAGGTCTTAAAATTACTGACCCCAACATCGGTTAGGAACCGGACTGTGGACTCATTTGTATCGGTGATAGTTCCTCCATGGAACTCTAGAGCGATGGTGATGTTCTCTTTTTCGGCGAGCTTTGCTATTTGTCGGGCATCAGCCACTAGGGTTTGGTAATAGGAGCTGTCAACTCGGGAAGATGGCCTAACACCGCCCCAAACCCGGATGGTGGGTGCACCAAGGGTCTTTGCTGTATCTAGGACAGCGGAAAAACACAGATCCTTTTCCCCCAATCTGTAATAGGAGCCATAGGCCGCAGTAACAAGGCCCGCTTCTTGGGTGATGCGAGCTACTTCTTGGGCTGCTTTTAGATCTCCGTGGGGTACATGGACATCACCGCCCCATTCAATACCTGAAAGCCCGGCTTCTTTTACAAGATCCACAATCTCAACGGGTGATAACTTGCGAAAACTTATCGATACTAATCCAGCTTTAAGCATGAACGCACTCCTTTAGTAAATGAAATTAATCAGTTCTTCAACATAGTCCCAAACCAGGGTTGCTCCATAGGTATATCCAGGATAGGCCCAGCCAACGCCTGTTGGGTTTTCCCGGGCCCCAAGGTGCTCAACAAACAAAGCCGAACCTCGCTTAACGTAGACAAAGCGGGGACTTAGTAGGGTTTTGCCTGGAGGTAGGGCACTGGTGCTGGCGTAGGCGAATAAATGTTGGATGTGGGCCTCCACTCCCGTGGCCTCATCGGAGAAAATCGCTCCACATACCCCCTTTTCAAAACGTACCCGGGTCGGGTCGGCACCGTTGAGGGGGGTCAAGCCGTCGCTGGGAGTACCAGTGGCACCAAGACCGCAGAAGTTGTTCTGCCACGCCTGGACGATGCCGTCAAAACGAAACGCTCCAGTCTCCTTAACCGCTTGGGCAAGGGCTACATCTGGCCTGATTCCATAGTCGGGAGCGATGGTGTAGTACAGATCGGCTAGTACTTCCCTGTGGGGTGCTCTTTTGGCAAGCCAGGCCCGGGCCTGTTCCAAGGTAGCCACTGGTTCCCCACTGATAACTGTCATTGATTGAGTCCAGTCTACGTGGGAGTTAGGCCCAATGACAAGTCTGTGAGCAGGAATAAACCGCCGACCTGGTTTTGTCGGGGTAATACTGACTACATCCTGGAGATCGGTGATAGCCCATCGCCCCAAATGGTCGGTAACAGCCACGTGGGCGGGACTAGTATCTGTGGTTAGTGTGACATTAGCGATAGGTCTTCCCTTGTTATCGGTAATTCGGCCGGAAACGGAGTAGGCAAGACCAGGGGTTCTAGCACAGCTGACTAGAAGAAGGCTGCACATGGTCAAAACTAAAGCAAAACTGATCTTTTCCATCGGATGTACCCTTTCCTCTTGTCTGAGTGTTTTCATACTAGAGTACTTTTCGTCGCAACGGTAGTGATTCCCTGCTAGGGCCTAAACCCGCTCCAGGTAATCCTGGGCGCACTCCCTAACTAGGGGGCTGTTGCTTTGTGCTGCTTTCTTGATGAGTAACTTGGCATCTTTAGTTCCCTGGTTGGCCAGCAGGATAATGCCGTTGCGCTGTAAGGTGGATTTGCCGGCCCAGCCCATGGGAGTGGACCCGAGATGCTTGGTGAAACCCTTTGTAGATAACTCCATCAACCAGGCAAGATTCAAAGGATGGGCAAGTACACCTGTTGGAATAAACTCGTTGTGCAGGTTTGTTGGTGTATCATGGTTATGTGGACAGACCTCTTGACATCGATCGCAACCATAGAGGGAGTCTCCAAAAAGGGGCCACAGTTTTGGGCTAACGTAATCCTTACTCTGTGTCAGATAACTTAAACACTTGGTATGATCAAGACCAAAAGGTTGCAGTGCTTGGGTGGGACAGGCCTTGATACATCGATTGCAGCTTCCGCATCTAGATGGCAAAGGGGCACCAAAGGATGGGGTCAAATCAGAGGTTGTGATCATCTCTCCCAGAAACACCCATGAGCCCAATCTGGGTACAATGATGCAGTTGTTCTTACCATACCAGCCAATACCAGCAAGGTAAGCTGCTTCTCGATCGAACAAAGGACCGGTATCAACACAGACTCTAAATTCCGCCCCAGTAAGGTTTTCTAGGTACTGGCCTAGTTCTTGAAGCTTTGCAGAAAACACCCGATGGTAGTCCCTTACCCGGGCAAACCGTGCAACCTGACCTACCAATCCTGATGTGTGGGGTACGGTATTGTTATAGGAAATTGCTGTACAGAGAATGCTCTTTGCGCCAGGTAAAATCAGCGAGGGATCGACAGCCTTTGCTAGATCCTGGGGAGCCCATGGGGAAAGCTTGTTTTCCCTTCTTTGTAGCAGATGGGCCAAACGGGAGAAGCAGGAGACGGGGATGATGCTTAAAGCATCAATCCCCAGTTCGTATGCCCTTTGATAGAGCTTTTCGGTTAGCGTCAAAGGCAATCGCTCCCTATTTAGCGGACGGCGTACTCACGCTTTGCTAAGCGGAGGGCATCCTGAGCAATCACCAGTTCCTCGTCAGTGGGGATGACCATAACCCGAACCTTTGAGGAATCCTTAGAGATAGACTTTTCCTTACGGTTGCAGCCGTTGTTCTTCTCATCGTCAATCTCCAGTCCCAGCCACTTTAGATCACTACAAACGTCCCTGCGAACCAGCTTATCGTTTTCGCCGATTCCCCCGGCAAAGACTATGGCATCGACACCGCCCATGGCTACCCAAAAAGCACCTAGATACTTGCGAATTCGGTAGATAAAGACCTCATACGCAAGTTTAGCGCGCTTGTCGTCTGCGTCAACGGCGCTATGGATATCCCGCATATCTGAGCTGATCCCCGAGATACCCAAAAGACCACTCTGCTTGTTTAGCATGTCATCAATCTCAATAATGGACATATCCAGCTTTTCGGCAAGGAACCGGATTACCGCAGGATCCAAGTCCCCCGAACGAGTTCCCATGATCAAACCCTCCAAAGGGGTAAGACCCATGGTGGTATCAATGCAGACGCCGTTTTTAACAGCCGCCATACTACAGCCATTGCCAAGATGCAAGGTGATGATACGCAGCTGCTCTAGGGGCTGTTTTAGCAATTCTGCCACTTTGTGGGAAAGATACCGATGGGATGTACCGTGAAAACCGTATTTACGAATCCCGTGCTCCTGGTAAAGCTCGTAGGGTATGGCATAAAGAAAGGCCTTTTCTGGAATGGTCTGATGGAATGCCGTATCGAAGACAGCAACCTGCACAACATCAGGCATTAGTTCTTTGCATGCCTCAATACCCATAATATTTGCGGGCATATGCAATGGTCCAAGCTCAATGAAACCTTTAAGGGTGTCGATCACCTGCTCAGTAACAACTACCGAATTGGCGTAGCTTTCCTTGCCATGGAGTACCCGATGTCCCACTGCGTAAATATCCGAAAGACTATCGATTGCACCATATGATGCGTCCTGCAGGGTGTCTAGCACAAGTTTGAGTGCCTCTTTGTGGTTGTCGATGGATTGCTCAAGATTGAGTTTTCCATGACCATCATGGGTAAAAACATAATTACTAGAACCATTGCATCCGATACGCTCAACCAAGCCTGTGGCGAGGATATTGTTGTTCTTCATGTCATAGAGCTTATACTTGAGCGAAGAACTCCCACTATTAATAACTAGTACACACACAATACTTCAATCCTTTCTGCTGCTATCCCGGTTCACGACCGAGGCGTAAATGTTCTAGACTATTACCAAAAACCTCAGCAAACTTGTCTCCGTAATGCGCCATGATACGTACCTGGTAGATCTCATGTTTAATGTATTCCTGGGCAATCAAGACAAGGCTTGGGTTGGTTGTCCATGCTGCATGGGCTTCTTCGTGCATTGCTCCAATCAGAGCCTGTTCACCGTCGGAAGTAACAACGAACAAACGGCTATTCTGTTCGTCTCGGACTTCCTTTTCGTAGTCATGCACAAAAACTTGAGCACCATTCATGGTGCTCAGCTTTCCATAGGAAAGGATTACGACACGTGCTTTGCCTGGTAGTGCATCCTTTATATGTTCTGCTTCTTCGGGCCATAGGGCAACCAGGGCACGTTGCTGGCAACTAACCAGCATGTCGCAAGCCTTGGCGACGATGTTATCGTAGCCATGAATATTCCATATTTGATCTGAACCTTTTTCAACGAGAAGATCGGCGAAGTTGCGGTCAAGGAAATCGATCTTTTGTTGAAACTGCTGTTGACATTGCCGAAGAAGCTGCTTGGGATTGACTGCTACGTACTTAACCGGGTCTGAAAGGTTTGCCCAAAGGGCGCCTTTATCTTTGAGTCTGTCAATCGTCTCATAGATTTTTGAAGTGGGAATACCGGATAGTCTGCTTAGTTCGTAGCCAGTGACTGGTTGGCCTTTCTGCAAAGCAGCAGTATAAGCGCGGGCCTCATATTCCGTAAATCCCAGGTCCTTCATGTTTGTAATGACGTCCTGCAAGGAGCTCACCACACTACTTCGGTAGTCAAGAGTATTATACAAGGAAAGCTTATGCTTTTCAACCTCGTAAAAGGTGGCTTGTTTGCGCGCGACTGTTCATAATTGAGAAGGGAAAAGCACTGATCTTGTCGTACCTTTATTATACGACAAGTGGAAAGGAGCTTACTATGGCTAAAATATATCCTTTTTGTGGTGTGAGGTACAATCCTGAACGAACCGCTGGATGGTCCGAGGTGACCGCCCCGCCCTATGATGTCATATCCTCAGAGCAGCGGAACCAATACGCTGAGCAAAGCGAACACAATGTGGTGCATTTGATCCTTCCTGAGGGGAAGGGTGATGAACGTTACCAGGTGGCCGGCAAGCTTTTGCGAGACTGGCTTTCCAGTGAAGTGCTGGTTAAAGAGCAGCTTCCAGCTATTTACGTTTACTCCCAAGGATTCGAAGTAGAAGGCGTAGCATACGAACGTACCGGATTTATCTCCTTGATTCAGCTGGAGCCATTTGAAAACAAAGTGGTACTCCCCCATGAGAAGACTTTATCTAAACCGAAAGAGGATCGACTGAAACTGATGCGCGCCTGCATGGCTAATCTTAGCCAAGTTTTCGGTATGTATGCGGATCCCACCGGGACGGACCAGGAAGTATTCAATAAGGTAAAGGCTGCCAAGCCGGATGTGTTCTTTACCGACGATGAAGGTGTGACCCATTCGATGTGGGTGGTTACGGATCAGAAGCTAGTGCAAACTCTTCGCACTTTGTTAGAGGATAAGCAGGTCTACATAGCTGATGGGCATCATCGCTATGAGACCGCTTTGAATCTGAAAGGAGAACTAGGACAGGGGGGCAGTTCTGCCGAGGATGGTTTCAATTATTGTATGATGATGTTTGTGAACACAAATGATCCAGGGATGGTGGTATTACCGACCCACCGAATGGTGCATACTGTACCTGACTGGGACTTTGAGAAGTTCCTTCGGGACGCTACTCAGTATTTCTCGGTTCAAAAATGGGGCAAGACTATTAGTAACGAGGAACACCTGAGGGACTTTCTTGATACCTTGGAGGAGCAATCCAGAAAGGACCAGAAATGTGTTCTTGGTTTCTACGCGCAGGATGAAGCGTATATTCTCACTCTTATCGCCGATGAGGTGATGAAGGAGTTTTATCCAGATAAGCCGGAAGCATGGCGGAAACTTGATGTGGCTATTTTGCATTCATTGGTGTTTGAGCGGATGTTTGGGTTGACCCCTGAGAGTCAGTCGCGGCAAGAGAACCTAAACTATACCCGTTGTGCGGCGGAAGTGGTTTCGGAAGTAGATAGAGGTGTATATGAGGTTGGCGTATTCATGAATCCTACACCCTCCCAAGCGGTGAGCGATGTGGCCAACGCTGGCGAGACCATGCCTCAGAAGTCGACCTACTTCTATCCGAAACTAGCCAGCGGTCTGGTTTTCTATGATCTGACGGATCGAAACGATCAGAGGTAACTATGCAGGGCTTGCGGGAAGCTTTAGTTTCCCGCAAGCTTAAGCAACCATCACGACTTGGAGCTCATAACTGGAATACCTTGGATCGATGCTTAGCCTACTGGACCCGAACCATGCTGATCTTAGCAAACAGGAGGAATAGGTTTTGCGGTTACGGGTGCTGCTAAGGATGATCAAAGTGGAGCACACCTTATTCTCTTTACCCTTCGCCTACCTAGGAGCGATTTTGGGTGCTAAGGGAGCTCCCCCTTCGGATAAACTACTCTGGATTAGTCTGGCTATGCTCGGGGCTCACAGTGCGGGTATGGCCGTGAATCGACTTGTGGATCTGGAGTTTGACGCGTTAAATCCCCGTACCCAAGATCGGGCGTTGCCCTGCCAATTGGTTACTTCCCACGATGTATACTGGTTTGTCTTCTTTTCCCTAGCTCTGTTTTTTGTTGCTTCTGCATGCTTAAACCGAATTTGTCTGATGCTATCTCCAATTGCGGCCTTTGCTTTGGTTTTTTACTCCTATACGAAACGCTTTACCTATCTGTGCCATTTTTGGCTGGGTTTTGTTCTAGCCCTAGCGCCAGTAGGGGGATGGCTTGGCGTAACAGGGAGGTTCAATCTGCCGCCGTTTTTACTAGGCCTTGGGATATGTCTTTGGGTAGCTGGGTTTGATGTTATCTACCAAAGTGCTGATGTTTCCTTCGATGCGCGGATGGGTCTATACTCTATACCCCGTTGTTTTGGGATTCGACCGAGCATGAAGCTTGTACTTCTTTTGCATTTATTTGCGGTGGTATTCTTTTTTCTTGTAGGTTACACGGCCTTGCTAGGGGTCTGGTACTACGTGGGCTTGTTGGTCGTACTAGCGGTCTTTGTTATTGAAGCTAAGATTATCCTAGGAGGTGTTCTGGAGGAATTTATGGAGGCTTTTGATATGAACCTGGTGGTGAGTTCGGTTCTTCTAGCCTCTGCTTTGCTGGATCTATTCATTAGTAAATAGACATAACCTGCCACAGGGATGAACGACTCATTGCTTCTTTTGTTTTTGGGACTGGGTATGCTTTCTTTCACTGATATTCGGTTATCGTATCTCCTTTGTCACCGAATAGTTGTAGAAAGCCCAGCACTTCCGCAACTAAGATGGGAAAACCAGGTTAAGGAATAGTGTTTATGCACGTTAGGCACAGTATCATATGTATTGGGAACTATCGAAAAAGTTATCAGGCAATTCGCGCGCATCGAT
>JALNWK010000032.1 GCA_023230925.1 Limnochordia bacterium | reverse complement strand
TCTCAATAACTACGGGGTTCTCGGTGTCATCTCTTTTTCCTTCCTCTATATGAAAAGAATGGTTACTCTTTCGTCATTTACATATTCCTGATTTACTCCCCCCAATATCTAAATACGCCCCACCGGTGCCGGCAGAGGTATTGGACTTGGGATTGCCCAATACTTCGCTCAACGGGGATACCGAGTTGTGATTGCTGAGAACAACCCCACCACCGGCCAGGAAGCAGAAAATACGATCACGGCCGAAGGGGGCAAGGCCGTGTTTATACACACCGCTGTGCGCAATGAGGATAGCGTAGAGAAAATGGTAGAGCAAATCCAAGCTCGCTGGCAGCGCATAGATGTTCTGATTAACAACGCGGCCATCGGTTTCACCAAGCACCCTCTCTCTATGAAGTTAGTCTATCTCGTTCTAGCTCGTTAAATCTCAGTCTTTCATAGGGAGGCAGAACGAGGAACAGGGGTGTTTTTCCACAAAGAGGACAAGATCCCTAAAAACGGGCAGCCTTGTCTTCTTGCGCTTGCACAGTGGAAAGAAGTCCTAGCGGTTAATCTCACGGACCCCTTTTTATGTGCTAAGCATGCCGCAAAGCTCATGCGTCAGCAAGGAAGCGGATGCATTATTAATATTGCATCAACTAGAGCCCTAGCCTCAGAGGCCTTTACCGAGAGCTACAGCGCCTCCAAGGGCGGCCTACTAGCCCTACCCTAACCCACGTCTTGTCTGGATCCAGACAAGCGGGTATGAAAACCTCACCTTGGAGGACCAGCACCAGCACCCGGCAGGAAGAGTCGGTCAACCTATTGATATCGCTAATGCATGCCTATTTCTCGCCGACGAGGCGGGTTTTATCACTGGGCAGAACTTGATCATCGATGGGGGAATGACTACAAAAATGATCTATGTGTGAGGTTTACTGAGAATGCCATGGAGAAAAATTTGCACAATCTGCCCAGAGATCACTCCGGCATCCTCAGTATCCTTTAGACATCCGGACCTAGCGAAGAACAGCTTCATGCTTTCAAGAAAGAGCATAATCACATGGGGTGAAAGCCCTTTGCGGATCTGACCCTGTCCTTGGGCTGCAAAGATTAAGGCCTCAATCCGGGGAAGGATCCTCCTGCGATTGTGGTCCAGCATCACCTCGACCAGTTTGGGATAGTTTTGGGTCAAATCCAGGATAAACGCATCGGAAAAAAGCTTCATTGTTGCCGTCCGCTCAAGGGCAATTTGTACCAAGGCAGCCTGGGGTGACGGGGCTTGGTCGATAAGCTCCTGGATCTCATCTTCAACCTGTTCCAGAGCCCGCATCATTGATGCTTCAATCAGCCGTTCCTTGTTCTGGAAGTACCTATATACCGTCATTTTTGAGGCGGGGGCAGCCTCGGCAATATCGTCCATCGTCACATTGCTGATTCCCCTAGACAGAAATAGTGTCATGGCGGCATTTAGGATCTGCTCATACTTACTTTGGGCCATAGGCACACCCCTAATACAAAATGTCCTTTCTGCAGAAGATGAGCTGCCCAGCTAACACGCCAATAACGAAGACCCCAATCAGCAATAGGCTTGGCAGCATCGGTAAATGCACGTCACGGAGGATCCCCCGGGCATCATAAACATGAAACAAACTGAAATACCCTAACCAATTGACCCGATCCGACACCTTAGAGAACGCATCAAGCAAGAAAGAACCCAAAACAATGCCGATCCCCATAGAAGTGGCAGTCCGGCTAGAACCAAATAAAGACGTGAGCAAATAATCAATCCCGGCAAACCCCAAGGATACTAAGTATCCTGCAAGGAACAACAAGAACAAACCCAAGGGATTCTGGACATCGGCGACAATATGACCAACCAATAGTGCCACACCAACAGAAATTAGGAAGAGCAAAGTAAGTTGTGCCCATCCTGAAACGACCTTGGAGTAGAATAAGTCCCGACGACTGATTGGTTGACTGAAAAGGAACTCCCCGGTTTTATGGTCTAACTCCTTGCTGATACTGTTTGCGGCCTGCAAGCTACCAAATACAGCCAAAAGCAGCATATAGAAAATGTAAGGCTCGCTAGCCATCCACCCTTCAAAGGATGAGAAGGACTCTACATCAAAGTTGAAGGCCTCAAGCAAGGACCGGGGATAGCTATCTAAAAGATCCGCCAGTTCTTGGTTATCGATGATCAGATTCGTAAACCCGGCAAACACCACTACCGTGGCGATCATGGCGATCCCGAATCCAATTAGGCCACGCTGATTTAGCTTAAGCTCATTGACGAACACGTTGCGGTTAAACATGAGGCTCATCCTTTCTGTAGAAGGCCATGAACAACTCTTCTAAACTGGGTCGAGAAACGGTAATATCCAGAATTGAGTGGGCGGCGATACTCTGCAGAATATGTTGCAGTTCCCGATCCGTGTGAATAATATGATAACCGTTCTCATATTCAATCCTCGTTCCCAGTTGAGCAAACCCGTACTTCTCGATCAGGTTTCCTTCTTCCCCAAACTGAACCTTGATCACCCGTTGCTTTCTACCCGGAATCTCATCCACCTTTGATACCTGAACGATAAACCCATCTTTGATGATCGCTACTCGATCACAGATTTTCTCCACCTCGGACAATACGTGGGTGGAGAAGAAGACCGTAACGCCCTGTTTCTTCCGTTCTTTCAGTATTTCGAAAAACTGGCTTTGCATCAAGGGATCCAGTCCCGAAGTGGGCTCATCCAAAATCAAAAGCTTCGGATGGTGCATCAACGCCTGCACAATCCCTAGCTTCTTCTTATTGCCCAGGGAGTAAGACCTAATTCGCTTAGTAAGATCCAGCTGAAGCAACTGGGCACATTCCTCAATATCCTTCATCTCAACCTTAGGGTGATTTCTGGCTACATACTGAAGCAACTGCATACCGGTGAATTCGTCGTAGTAGTTAACCTCTCCGGGCAGATAACCTATCTGTGCTCTGATCTTTGGATTATCCCGACCAAGGGTTTTGCCAAACAGCTCCATGCTGCCCCTAGTAGGAAAAATTAGCTGCATCAACATGCGAATGGTGGTAGATTTGCCGGCACCATTGGGTCCAATAAAGCCAAAAATCTCCCCTTGCTGGACTTCCAAATCAATGTCTTCTGCGCCCCGCACATTACCGTAGTACTTTGTCAAACCCACGGTCTTGATCACATCCAATACTACCGCCCCCTTATGTGTACTAGCTACAACTCCTTAAGTATAGTATAGACCAGATTACCCGCTTAGTGAACCATGTTCTATACTTCTGTTGTTTTAAAAGTACAACATTTAACACAGATTCGATGAACAACAAGGGGCAATAAAATGCTCTTCATGCATTTTATTGCCCCTTGACTACCGGTTCTAAACTATATTAGTCCTCTTCTGCGACCATATCCTTACAAGCCACAACATCGATCCCCAGTCCAAGTAAATCCTCTATCACAATATCCCCCATGCGAACTGGTGCCGTAACTTCAATCTTATTCAGTACTTCCATCGCTTTCTCCAGTAACCCCTTGGGGATAGGCTCCTTAGTTCGTACCGGCAGCAACGGTGCCGCAGCATTCCGAATCGCAACGGTGGTAGTCAATACGCGCCGGGGATCCGTCATTTCCCGGATCGCATACTCCAGACCCCGTTTGCACCGGTTTCCGGTCACTTCTTCCTTTGCACCTGGGACGATGGTAAGCTCACATCCCACAGGACATACAATACATACCTTTTTTATCGCTTCTTGGATCATGGAGCTTCCTCCAATCTAACCTCAACCCGTTTAAGTCTCCTAAGTTCTGCAGCCTCCTGGGCGCTAATGCCAATCCGCAGCATCTCACTAGGCTTGACATTTCGTTTTACAACCTGTTTGTCTCCAATGAACAGCCTTACCCGCTCCTGGGGCTCCACTACCCGTAGATACAGATTAAAGGGTTGAGCCGCGGATAACCTATGGGGAACCACATAGCGAACACCCCTTCCGGGTACTATCTCCGTTCCCTCATGGGAACCATAGCCAAGTGCTGCTGCAGTACCGGCAATCTCCCCTTCTTCACTAACGTAATCTACCAGATCGTGGACATGAAGCACATTACCACAGGCATAAACCCCAGGAATACTGGTATGGCGGTATTCATCCACCGTAGGTCCCCCTGTCCTTGGATCCAGCTTGACACCACCGGCTGCGGTCAACTCGTTTTCGGGGATCAGTCCCACCGACAACAGCAGGGTATCACAGGGGATAAACCGCTCCGTCCCTGAAACAACAGCGCGATCAGGATCAACCTGGGCCATGGTTACTCCATTGATACGTTCCTGTCCATGGATGTTAATTACCGTAGAGCTTAGGTAGAGGGGAATATGAAAGTCTTCAAGGCACTGGGCCACATTGCGGGCAAGACCAGCGGCATAGGGTAAGATCTCAATCACGGCTTTGACCTTGGCCCCTTCAAGGGTTAGTCTACGCGCCATGATCAACCCAATGTCCCCGGATCCAAGAATCACCACTTCCCGTCCGGGCATGAACCCCTCGATGTTAATGTAGCGTTGAGCCGTTCCGGCGGTGAGCACACCGGCGGGTCGGAATCCGGGAATATTGATGGCCCCTCTAGTGCGTTCCCGACAGCCCGCAGCAAAAACGACGCTCCTTGCCGTAAACTCCACAAGCCCATAGTCCGATGACACGGCAGTGATCCGCGGTTGCGGTGTCAACTCCAACACCATCGTATTAAGATAAGTATCAATCCCCGACCTTTGCACCTGCTGAACAAACCGTGTAGCATATTCAGGGCCTGTAAGCTCCTCCTTAAACCAATGGAGCCCAAATCCGTTATGAATACACTGATTAAGGATTCCTCCAAGCTCCCCAGCCCGTTCGAGGATGGCTACCTTCCCTGCCCCGGCCCCTTTAGCGGCCAAAGCAGCCGCCATTCCTCCAGGACCACCACCAATCACCACCACATCGTACTCCACTGCCCCAGTTTTCTTGTTTAAGGAGATGCTGTGTTCACGACGACATGTCTTTCCGAAGCCCTTGTTAACCTCACCCACAAGAATCTTGCTTTGGGGAGCATGCTTGGTGATGTCTACCTCGGATACGCCTAGTTCCCTAGCCAGTATCCCCATGATTACAGGCTGGCAAAAACCTCCTTGACAACGACCCATCCCTGCTCTTGTGCGAAACTTAACACCATCAACGGTGCGCGCACCACGCCGGATCGCATCCACAATCTCGCCTTCGGTGATGGTCTCACATCGACACACCACCCGTCCAAATCTTGGGTCCTTCTCTATTAGCCGGGCTTGTTCCTCTCTGGTTAGTTGATGGAAGCGCTGCATAGGCACTCTTTGATCAATAGCCTGGGGATTGGGTTCCATCCGTAAACCAAGCTCCTGTAGACAGGCAAGAACATCTAAGGCAATGGCCAAGGAAGCCGTAAGTCCAGGGGACTCTGTACCTGCAGCATGGACTAGACGCGGACACGCCTGGGAGGGTCCAATAACAAAATCCCCAGTAGCACTGGCAGCACGAATCCCTGAGAAACTAGTAATCACATCCCGGGCCTGTAGTCTGGGTACCAATCGCTTGGCAAATTCGTAGATTTCTTCCCAACCGGTCAGGGTGGTATCCACATCATCCTTGCCTTGTTCCTCCACCGCATTGGGGCCGATCATAATATTGCCGCCAACGGTGGGAATAACCAGAATTCCCTTGGAATTCGCCTTTGGGGTTGGGAAAATCGTACTGGTAACCAGATCTCCCACCCGCTTATCGAAGATATACTCCTCGCCCTTCCGGGGCCTTATACTGATAGAGTGATCACCTAGCATTTGGGCGGCCGCATCTGCCCAAAGCCCTGCGGCATTGACCACATACCGCGCCTGTATTGTCCCTTTGCTGGTCTTGACCTGGATCCCATCGCCACTTTCCACCATTGCTTGTACCTCAGTACCGGTCCTGATCTGGACCCCGTTCTGCTCTGCTACCTCGCACAAAGCAATGGCTAACTCAAAGGGACTTACAATACCTCCATTGGGAGCATACAACCCACAGAAAATATCAGGATTTAAGTTTGGCTCCCGAGTTAGTAGCTCATCTTTAGTCAAAATCCGTAAGTCCTGTAGGCCGTTTTGAATCCCCTGTCTTCTGTACTGCTCCAGTACAGGGATATCATTGGAATCCAAAGCAACCATAAGAATGCCATTGCGTTTGAAGGGTACATCTAGTTTGGCGCATAACTCTTCAAACATACGATTACCCTTTATGCACAAGCGCCCCTTATTTGTATCCAGTGGATCATGAAAACCAGCATGGACAATACCACTATTTGCCTTGGTGGTAGACCAGCCGATCTCCATGTTCTTTTCGACTAACGTGGTCCTAACCTTATACTTCGATAGGGCATGGGCAATTGCGGCACCCACCACACCTCCACCGATGATCACAACATCAGTTACATCATGATTTTCCGCCATGAAAAAATCCTCCCACGTTGGCTAGAGAGACAGCAAAAAAGTCCTTCTTCGAAGGCAGAGTAATCCGCCTCAGTAGAAGGACTTTTCTCCATTTCTCCAGTCACTTATACAGAGAACCGTATCAAACTATGCTTACAAATTACCATATGACCAGCAACATGTCAAGATCCTGTTACTGGTCGATACAGTAACCGCGCGCACCAATTTGAGGAAGAAGCCGATGGAAAGCGACATCAGCTAAATCCGTAATACTTCGATCGGCCGGCCTAAGCCCACACCATGCCGCTACTCAATCCACAAAGCCTCAGAGCTCGCGTCCATACCAAAGGTACTTAAACCTAGGCACCGTAGTACAGCTCGCCCCAAACCACACTAAGGAAACAGCAAGGCATGTGGCCATAATGCCGTGTGGGGACATGTCTAATAGGAGAAGCCGCTTGACTAATATGTATCCTAAAGCAGCCACACCAAACACAAAGGCCATGCCGATGACAGCGTTCAGATTAGACTTGATTGCCTGCTGTGGATCCGTCCAATCAAGGAAAGGTCGCTTAAGATCCAAGAGCATCAAGTTACAGCTAAGGGCCGTTGAAGCAAAAACACTTGTCGCAAAACCAAACAAAGCATAGCCCATGGAACCTAATAAATACCCTAGGATAACCACGCCAGGCAATGACCCGAGTAGAATCACAGCCTGAATTGATACTAGTTTCCCAAAAAACATCGCTTCAAAGGGGACCGGTAAGCTCTTAAGGATCGTTAGGTCCTTCCCTTCCCGGGAGAAGGTAGTCGCAGGAAGAGTAGTCAATGCTGACTGCATCACGCTGTAGCTAAGACCAGCAAAATAGGCGATCAAAGGGATCGGACCGGCTAATTCATCAAACAGACCTGAGAGCGCGTTGGATTGGGATATCAAGGGAAACAACAGCATAATCGGGAGCACAATAAGTCCAGCAAGACCGTTTAGGACATACACCGCTTTCCGAAAGAATAATCGTCCTTCATTAATTGCCACTGCCCAAAGGGCGGTATGAGGGGTATAGTTGGTTTTGGCTTTTTTGCGTTTGCCCCGATCCGCTTCCATCCCCCTGAGTAGGCCCTTATAGAAGGACAACTCACCGATACCACCCGCAAGAAATATTGCCCCAACACTAATGGTAGCAAAGAGCAACAACGCGCCAAGGCCCGTCGTCGTTCCTGCTTTGGTTAATGCTCGGGTAAACCATAGGCCAGGTGGCCACCGCTTGCTAATTAATACCGCCAAACCATCTTCACTTAGTAACACCTGGAAAAGCTGGTCAATATTCTCTGGCTGAGTCTGGACGAAGTATTGGAACACAAGCACGACTCCAATCAGCAAGATCCCCCCGATGAAGGTGAGTAGCTCCTTGCGGGAACTGAGATTTACAAACCGCATCAGCGGAAACACCAATATGCAGGCGATACCCAAAGGTAGTAATGGTGCTAGCAGAAAACCGATTATTGCACAAAGCCCGTAGGCAAAGCCAGCCTGGGCTTTGATCCCATAGACCAACAAAATCGGGGCAAGCAACACTAGCAAGGACAGATACTCATTAACCAAGATTACACCGAATTTGGCAGCGATGACTTCATAGGCCTGATAGGGTAAAGGGAGAAGAATCTTCATATCGTCTGCAAAGTAGAAGGTGCTGATCACCAGGATGATCCCTAACACAAATACCACAAGCTGACAAGCTAGAAGGCCCATGGTAAGGAGTACCTGCTGCTGCCCAATGGGGGCAAATTGATCATATAAATAGTGGGCCAAAAACCCAGACATCAACGCAAACATGACTAAAAGGATGATAATAGAGAAAGCAATCAAAGGTAGTTCCCAGAAGCGTTCCCTGCGTTTGAAGTACTGATACTTCATCTTGGATATACCCCAGGTATTATTGAGCAATACCCCGGATAAGGAGATGATCCGCTTAATCCTCGCCATCGCCATCACCTACCGTCAAAGCCAAGAATACTTCCTCAAGGGTCCTCCCAGCCTTCACTATCTCCTCGACAGGACCACAGGCAATCAGTTTCCCATGGGAAATGATCCCAACTCGATCGCAAATCCGCTCTGCGACCTCAAGAATATGGGTGGAGAAAAAAACCGCATTGCCTTCATCGCAATGGGACCGTAGCAGGTCTTTAAAGAAACTTGATGACCGAGGGTCAAGACCCACCATCGGTTCATCCAGAATAAATAACGGTGGATTATGCATTAATGCAGCCGTTAGAGCCAGTTTTTGCTGCATTCCATGGGAATAACTGCTGATTAGGTCATTGGCGGCATGCTCAAGGCCGAAGGTATGTAAGAATTCCGCGATCCGTTCTTGGCGCACTGACTTAGAAAGCTGATGCGCATCCGCCACGAAATTCAGAAACTCTGCACCGGTTAGCCGTTCATACAGACTAGGTTCATCGGGAACATACCCAATAAGTCTCTTGGCAGCTAGGGGTTCTCGGATGACATCAACATCTGCTACTTCAATGGAACCGGCATCAGGCAAAAGCAGCCCGACAATCATCTTGATTGTGGTCGTTTTCCCTGCCCCGTTCGGTCCAAGAAAACCGAATATCTCCCCTGGTTTTACCTCAAAATCCAAGTCAACTACCGCCGGCGTGTTCTTTCCCTTGTAGGTCTTGGTGACACCGTTTACCTTAAGCATGTGTTTTCCTCCCTACTACCAAATCATGCACCATAGAATGTTAGAATACACTACTCTATTCGTAGACTCACCCGCCCAAAATCCGCATCAACGAAAATAAGTGTTCCCCCATCTCCCACGGTACCAGTGCTTTCAAAGCTAAATTGATCAAATGCACGGGTCTTTAAGGGGATACTGTGATCCATGGAGGTACGACGACCCAATACCGAAATATCATACCCTCTCCCTGTAAGATCTAAATCCACTGTGCTATGGATCGCCTTGATGGTCACATCACTCAACAGTTCTCCAAGCTCTAAATTACCGTGTTCTACGCATCCTTCCACTTTTCCTGTTACTCTCTCAGCCCTAATTGTACCACTACCACAAGAAAAGTTGAAGGAATCCCCAAGCTCTCGTAACTCAATGAAGCCGAACCTGCTGGTGACCTTCGTCCCACCGGTGATGTTTTCGATCCTGCCATCGGAAAAATCCGTCTCAATCTCCACGTTCCCAACAATACCATCGATCACAATCTTGCCAAACCTACTCCGGATAAATAGATCTTGCTCTAGTCCAATCAGCTCTACTAGGTTCCCCTCGTTTTCAATGCTTAGTTGGATCCCTTTGGGAATCTCGAGTTCATATGCCACTGTACACGAGAGATTCTGTCCTTTCCCCTCAGGCTCCACCACCCCGAGCCGTCCACTTTTTGGATCAAGTCGCATCTCACAACCAGCTAGATACGCTTCCATCATTTCTTGATCGTCTCCATACACCGTCAAGTCATAGTGAACCACCAGCTGGTTGCCAGTGCTGCCCACCGCCCTTATGGGCGTGAAGGCGCTGGCGATGACTAATCTTTCAAGATCGTCCACAGAGAACACGACTACACCGTTCTTGTTTGAGTTATGCTTAGCTGGTACCCCTTCAAATACAACCTGATTTTCCCCTTCCTCCACTAGACGTCCGAATAGGGTTGTCATGTAGTCTAAGCCATGCTTCGTATCCACTGCAGCTAGGACCGTAAGCACCACTAAACCTATAACAAGTATATATCGAAACTGCATGTTCTCTCCTCCTCAGATCTCGATTCTTCTCTCCAGCAGCCATGCCCCAAAAGCAAACACGAGAAAGCCTCCGAGAAACAATGCGGCAAAGGGAGCCATACTAATATTGACCTTTTCGATAACAAGAGAACCGCTCAGATATCTATGCAAACATAGCCTAACCTTAGGGATCCAACCAAACAGACCCACAACTAAAGCGGCAAACCTGCTCACCATCCAAAAATTGAGTACAAGCACCCAGGCACTGAAAAACCACTGGAACCGTTCAAACAACCTACCCACTAGATAAGCGGACTGCCCGAGTACGGCCAACACCGCCATACTCAACCAAAACATGACAACCAACCAAATCCCCGTCCACGCATAGTTTCTGAGTAGCTGGTCCCGAATGGCCTCGGGAATACTGCTGGCAAAGTCAGCCAACAAGCCGCTTCCTAACAAGAACGCACCGAGGCAAGCTACGCTAAAATAGACAATGCTCTGCAACAAGATGGCAATAATCTTTGTGCCCGCCAAGGTGATTCCCCGCACTGGAAAGGATTGCAGTAGATAAATGTGATTAGTCCCCCACTCTTGTCTAAAGGACATAAATCCAGCACCTAGAGCCCAAATGGGCATAATACCAAGCGGTATCCACGAGAGACCGAATACGGCCTCCTTATCCCACAGGTTCAACCGGGAAGCTAAGAACAGGTCCCACGCAATAATCACCACTAAAACAATGAACATCGTCCCTTTGGCATTGGCCAACTCCTTCCGCAATAGCTGGCAGAAACGTCCCCTGCTCATAAATACGCCTCCTCCATTACCGCCTGCAATGACTTATTCGTCTTTTGTCTAATCTCATCAGCACTGCCAGTCAATTTGACCCGTCCTTGTTCCAGTAGAATCACAGAATCAAAGATGACCTCTGCCTCGGACACCTCATGGGTGGAAAGAACAATGCTTTGCCGATCCGCTTGAAACAACATGGCGATAGCCTCAAGGATCCGACTCCGACTCGGCGGATCAATTCCTGATAAGGGCTCATCAAGTAGAAGAAGGGGCGCATTTCTTGACAGGGTAAGCACCAACTTAAGCCGGGCCCTTTGACCCTTGGATAGTGCCCCGACTGTCCTCCCTGTGGGAAGACTACTCACTTTCATCAGCTCCTCGGTCTTCTCCCAATCCCAGTCATCATAGAAAGATGAGACAAACTCAATGATTCTACCGACACTCATCCACGGATACAGGTGATCAACCTCCGGTAGATAAGCCACCTGGGCCTTGACAGCCCGATCTGGTTTTCGCCCTGCCACTTTGACCTGGCCTGAAGTAGGTAGAACAAATCCAAAGATGCTCTTCAACAAGGTGGATTTACCACTCCCATTGGGACCTAACAACCCTGTAATAACCCCAGGTTCGATCGTCAATGTCACATCTTGTAGGGCCCATGTAAGCAAATACCGCTTAGATATATGGCATAACTCAACCAAAGGCACGTTTGTATTCATCATGACAAGTCACCCTTCTTCTGGGTTTCCCACTTAAAGCTAGCTGCAACAAGCTGCACAATCTCTTCTTGCCCAAAGGCTAAGGCCTTCATTTCCAACAGGAAGGCCTCCAAAGCTGCCTGGGCCATCTCTTTACGCACCTCACCTAAAAGAACAGGATCGTCTCTTACAAAGGTTCCCTGACCCCGGAGGGTTTCCACTAGGTTAGTCTGCTCTAGCTCCCGATAGGCCCTTTGCACCGTATTCGGGTTCACTTTGGCGATCTGTGCCATTTCACGATGCGAGGGTAGCTTATCTCCCGGTTTCAATGCGCCCCGTGCGATCGCCCGCTTAATCTCGTCGATAATCTGCTGATAAATAGGTTTTGAGGGATCAAGGACAATCTCCATCGGACACCTCCTCACCTCCTCACTTCCTTAGTGAACTAGATACCTAGTTCACTAATATAGTAAGATGCTTTGTTTTCAATGTCAATAGGCAGAACGCGTTCTTGTCCGCGTCTGCCTATGGTTTGCCTTACAGACTAGATTAGCATGCTTTCCTTCCCCGTGGCTTAATGTTACGGGTGTAGTTGCGGGTTGTGGTTAGACAGCTGTGACCAATCAACTCCTGAATGGTCTCTTCGTCTATTCCTTGATCCATCAGCGTAACAAGATAGGTGTACCGGAGAGTATGGACCGTGATCCGGGGTTTGTCAATGCCTGCTTTTTCCACTATTGTGCGGAGAATGTACTGGATACCCCGGCGACTCAAACCCCTCGTTTTGTGGTAATTTACAAACACATCGGGGATGGTCAGTTGACCCCGTTCTACTAAGTAGTGCCTTAGGGCGACTTTGGTGCGGGGCATTAGAGGGACCAGCCGCCTTTTGCCATCGGTTCCCCTAAAGGTCACAACAGACTCTCGTAGATCTAGATCAGACACAGTAAGACTCACCGCCTCAACTAGACGACAACCGCATTGCAGAAAGAGACTAAAAAGGGCATAGTCCCTCTCGGGCCAAGTACCATACCGCAAACAAGTGTCTAAGAGGCGTTCCGTCTCTGCATGGGTTAGATGGTTTGGCTCAGTCTTCTGAAACTTGATCGGCTCAAAGGGTAGTGTGGGGTCCTCCGGGACGCGCCACAGTGAGTCTATGGTCATATACCGGAAGAATATTTTTAGAGTGCTCAAGCGACGGGCGATAGTCCTGTTCGAGTTCCTACGTTCGAGTTTTAGGTGGGCTAGATATTGCCTAATGTGTTCTGAGGTGATCTCAGAGATCTCAACACCACTGCCAACAAAGGTAAAAAACTGTTCTAGATCATGCTTGTAGGCTTGGGCAGTATTCTCACTAAGACCCCGCTCTACAAGACCATGTCGTAGAAAATCCTCAATGTATAGATTTGTCAATCACGCGCCTCCTTGTTTTTCTAAGAGGAGGCTTTCCGGCTATATTACTACTTCGTCATCATCACCCAGTTCCCTGCACACAGTTTCTGTATCAAGACCCTTTATTCTAGTATGAAACCCATGACTACCTCTTTTCTATAATCTTACGCGTCGTCTCCGCTTGATCCAACACCCGTTTAACTGTCTTTAAGAGCTTCTTGCGATTACTCTCGGCAATGGAACCTTCTTTGAGGGCCTCAAGTGAGTTGCCGATTGCCTCGTAGGCACCGAGCAATCCCTCTACTTCATCGGATAGCTTAGTTACTTTGGTATCGTGTCTGAACTGACCCGGACGAACCATGATCAAGGCCGCTTCCATACTTAGATTATAGTTTCTTTTGATCAGGCTTACGATAGCCTGGGTCTCGGCTTTCGTAAGCCGGTACTCCAACACACTATCTAGTATAAGATGAAACATCCCCGAATCACCCAGACTATTCTCTACAACCTTGGCCGCGGCAACATGGGATAGTGTCAACGGGGAGGACCCATTATCAAAGTTCTTCAACACCTCAATCTGATACTTTGTGGGCAGATCAAGGATATTGAAGTAATAGCTAATCTTGCTTTGGGGCATCCCAGTCATTTCACTGAGTTGCTCCACGCTCCATTTTTCTCCGTGCTGCAGCTGGCATAGCGCCTCGGCCTTACTTAAAGGATCCACATCCTCCCGCTGGATATTCTCGATCATACGGATCAGCTCTACCGGTGCATCCGGTTCAAGGATGATTCCCGGCACAGTTCGCCAGCCAAGCTCTTTTACAGCTAGATACCGGCGATAGCCAGCCACCAAGCGGTATCTTTCCGCTTGCTCTTGAACCAAAAGAGGATGGATCAATCCCACCTGTTTAATCGATTCGGCAAGTCCTTGAACATCATCTACTTCCCGATATTTTTCCACATAAATATTGGATAATGCGATCTCTTCCACTGCATCTTACCGAGACTGAACCACTTAGCACCGAGACCATCCCGGGCCACGCAAGCAGTACTCGGTTTGCCTCCTTTCCAGTTAACGTCATATAAGACTGTGCAATACTACCCTTGGCCCCGTGTCAGTATGGCTTACCCCCATTCAGCTCGCGACGGATTTGGTCTGCTCAACCGGAGCTTTCTCGGGCAATACATAGACAAGGGTATAAAAGACAGTGCTGAGCAACAGAGCATGAACTACATCAAGCACGGAATGCTGCTTTATGAACACCGTAGAAAGGATGATGGACACCATAGTAATAAAGGATAGGACGCGCAGAACCGGTCGGTTGGGAAGTACTCTTCTGAGGGCAATATGAACTGCGATGGAGTTATGAACATGCATACTAGGTGATGAGTTCATCGGTCGATCCTTTACGTAGATCGTCTGGATGATCCGGGAAAGAAAATCGTTGTCCAAAATGAGAGGGCGCAGATTCTGTCCATTGGGGAAAAAGAAGTAGACCACAAAGGAAAGGGTCATCCCCCCGAACATAAACAGACAAAAGCGCGCAAACTCCTTCCGGGAAACATAGCCAACGTAAACAAGCCCAAAGGCGATGTAAAAGTACCAGACGACATAGGGGATGATAAAGACCTTTAGAAAGGGAATTCGATAATCTAACCAATGATACATGAAATGATTGGGGAAAACAAAATGATTAAACGTCGTGTACAGCGTACAGGTCACTAAGTAATACAGGGTTAGCAGGTAATGTTTGTATTTCTGGAAGAAAGAGTTGTTTATTAGATCATTCACAGTCAGGTAACTCCCCGTTTCTTAGCGTTTGAACAAGATATCCCGTGCTCGAACAAAATACTCAACGCCCGAGATCACGGTCAAGACAACCGAAATCCAAAACAGGTACTTGGCGAAGGACAACTGGAAAAACAGGGCGACAATCGCAATCATCTGAGAGACGGTCTTGGCCTTACCCCAATTGCTCGCCGGCATTACGTAATCCTCCGAAGCAAGAACCACCCGCAGACCAGAGACGGCAAACTCTCTACCGATGATGATCATTACCATCCACCCTGCAACCATCCCAAGGTCCATCAAAGAGAGTAAGGCTGCGGAGACCAGTAACTTATCAGCTACTGGATCAATTACACTACCAAAAACCGTTACTTCTTTGCGTCTGCGTGCGATATAGCCATCGAGAAAATCAGTGATACAAGCAACAATGAAGATGATTGCCGCCCAAATCCTTCCCGAAGGAAACTGGGGTAGTGCTAAAACCATCATGACCGGAACAAGCAAGATCCGTGCCAAGGTCAATATTGTGGGCAAATTAGGCAAAATCAAGTACCTCCCCTACAAGGTCATATGCGTGTGCGTCAGTTATTCTCACATTCACCACAGTCCCCGGCAAAGACTCAACGCCAAGGTAGACCAGTCCATCAATGTCCGGTGCCTGTCCTTCATGCCGGCCCTGGTATACCAGATTCGATTCCATAGAAGGGCCATCGACCATTACTGGCAGAACAGTTCCGATTAGTTCTTCGTTGAGCATGTCGACAATTCCTTGTTGGACCTCCATAATCTTTGCATACCTTTCCTGCACAACCTGTGTAGGTAGCTGGGGAAGTCTGGCCGCTTTGGTGCCCTCTTGGGGGGAAAACTGGAATACACCTAGATTCTCGATTTTGGCTTCTTGCACGAAATCCAGCAACTGCTGAAAGTCTTCCTCTTCTTCTGTAGGGTAACCAACGATGAAGGTCGTACGCAATGAAATACCGGGCACCTTCTCTCGTATACTGGCAATCAGCCTTCGGTAATCCATCACCGGGCGACCCATGGACCGCAAAACCCGCGGACTTGCATGTTGCAATGGCAAATCCAAATAGCGACACACCTTAGGTAAACGAAGGGCTGTAAGCAGTTCATCGTTAATCTGTGCTGGATATGTGTACAATACCCTAATCCAACGGAGCCCTTCGATCTCGTGTAAACTGTGCAACAAGGATGCAAGTAAGGGTCTGCCCTCCAAATCCATCCCATAGCGGCTGGTATCTTGGGCAACTAAAATAAGCTCCTTAGCGCCCGCGGCAACTAGTCCTTTGGCCTCATCGAGCACTCGCTCCACGGGGCGAGAGGTGAAACGTCCCCGCACCGAGGGGATCACGCAAAAACCACAACGGTGATCACAACCCTCCGCTATTTTCAGATACGCATAGTGGGTGGGAGTCGAAACAATGCGAGGCCCTTCTACTAGGGCTGGTTTTCCAACATAACTCACCCGCTTACCTTCGAGTGTCCGGTTAATCAACTCGACCACCTGAGACACTTGACCGGTGCCTAAAAAACCATCCACCTCAGGAATCTCCGAGGATAGTTCCTCCGAAAATCGCTGGGCGAGGCAACCTGCAACAACTAGGCTTCGACACTTACCCATTGTCTTATATTGGGCTGACTCCAAGATACAGTCTATTGATTCCTGCTGCGCATCCTCAATGAAACAACAGGTATTAACCACAATCACGTCTGCCTCTTGGGGATCAGTGGTGATCGCAAAACCATGTTGCACCAGAATACCTAACATAATCTCACTATCAATAGTGTTTTTATCGCACCCTAAGGACACCACAGCAACCTGTAAATTTCCCATAGAAAGCTACGTCTCCTCCCCAACAAATTCATATTCGGCACCGCAATGGGAACTCCTCTTTAGCATACCCAGGTTACCAATATAATCATAAACTCTTTTCAGTGTCAGATTTTCTCTTTTATGGTATCATATTAATGTAGGTTAGTTTACCTATCTATAGGGGAGGAAGATACCGATGTCACGTTTAAAGTACAGCGCAGTCTTGACACTGTTCATTGTGATCCTATGTACCATGGGTGCATCAGCAGAAAGATGGTACGGAGTGTACGATTTCCGATATGGACAAAGCTTTGTCTACGAAGTAGAACATGTACGTGGACGCACCCGAGATAGTGGAACTATTTATCTGGATGTATCCAGATCCGGTTTTGATTGGCGCAATGTCTTGGACTATCAGTGGGATTTTGGGCGTAGAGACACGGGTAAGGGAACCGTACGTCTAGGGGATATTGGTGCCTATGAGTACATCTTGGCATCAACCATTGTGCAGTATCCCGATCTTGATATCCACCGCCTGCGACTAATTAGTACCCCCTTCGTGTTTCTGACCTGGTATACCGATTTCAGCCGGGCAGACCTAAGGGAGGGGCGTGTCTTTCAAACCGATACCGAAACATTTCGGGTGGAGCGAGTCCTAGACTATAGACGCACCACCTGGCCCAAGGGCGGTATTGATTTCGGATACCCAAGCAAACCGAGCTATCCCGAACCCGATACGCCAAAGGGCGGTATCTCCTTTGAAGGAGAGGCGCCTCCGCTACGGATTTCCGTAGACTTTTCCTGGGGCAAGTACGTACCGGTCAATAGCCTGTTATACGAAGGCATTGTTTACTCCGGTAGAGACGACATTCTCTATCTAGTTATTGACCCAGCACTACCCCTACCTATTGTGTCAGTACTATATAGTGGCCCCGACACTTACATCGCTCGCTTGGTTGACTACCGCTCATGGTAGGCACCGGCAAAAAAGGGGAGATGGTCATGCGCAAACAAATAGTCACAATAACGCTGGTTTTTTGCGTTGCTTTGTTATTGACAAGTTGCTCGGGGTACGTCCGAGTTGATATCAGGCCCACACTACGGGGAACAGTTGCCGTTGGGCCTGTGGGACAAGACCGTTGCTTTCCGGTCCAGTATGCCAATGTCTATACAAGTGATGGATATCGCAGGTATGATGCCTATTATGCATATTCAGCCGATGAATATCGCTTTCCTTCATTGACACCCGGCTACTATGACGTCGAGGTCGAGACTTTACTGGGAAGTCGCAGCATTCCGCTGCACTATCCTACCGATTACTACTTTCACCAGAATTGGCTACCCCCTGGTTATAGAGACGACCATTTTGCCCAACTGGGTGGCATGTATTTTACATTCGATGGAAGCTCCTATGAGGAAAAACCCTTAACCCGGTGGCCATATGGCACTGTATATGTCTACATCGATCCCAGTTTGTCTGCCCAAACAATATCGGGAATCCTTTCCGACTGGCAGACAACAGTTTTTAGCTACGGCCAGACCATCGGACCATGTACAAGTTTTTCACGCGTATACAATCGTTCATCGGCGAATATCATCTTCGAGTATGATCCTTATCTGGCATGGTCAGTCTGGCTTGATATTAACCATGATGGCAGGTATTTGGAACAGGTTACGGTGACTTTTGATCACAACCGTCCAAGCACGGCCATCTGCAGTTATGCTATTGCTCAGGCCATGGGGATGGGTACATCGCCGGACATATATTCTGTCCTTTACTGGAAGTCCACCAGTAACCAACGTTCTGAGCTTAATTCGTACGAAAAGAACTATGCACGAATAATGTACTCCATCGAACCGGGGTTGGAGATGACTCTCCCAAGACAAACCTATAGTTTCTTGCAAATCGATGGTTTCCCAGCGTCTATTGACTTTGAAATGGGCCAAAACAGCCCAGGGGGAACTGTGCAGTTCGGAAAAGGAAATTAGAACCTGCTAGGACTTTTCATTTACGGACAAAGGGGCCTCGAGATTTCGAGGCCCCTTTGTCCATGAACCAGGCTAATCAAACAATTAAGCAAACTCCACCTACGGCTAAACCGAGGGTTAGTGTTACCGTGCGGATTATTAAGGACGATAAGTAACTAGTATCCTTGGGACTTACGATTTCCTGTTCCCGTCGGAGCTTTTTTACTTTCACATATTGCTTAATCGTCAAGTATAGATTCAATGCATATATACCTAGCAAAACCACTATGATTACGTATAATAACATCAGACTTATGCCTCCACTAGTAAGGCCAACCACATAGAAGAGCCTTCGTGTACAATTTCCGTACACGAAGCCTGCGGCAGCCCGACTATCATAGTTAGTCACCTTAGACTCGCGGCTTTGCGTCCCTGCCTTTCGACAGGTTTGCCTTTCTCAATCATTGTTCATTATAGCACAACATTTTCTTGGAAACCATGGGACTTTTGTCCATTTCTACGGATCCTATAGGACCGCTACTCGGTTCTTGCCTTGATTCTTGGCGACATAAAGGGCTTCATCTACTCTCTTTAGCAAAGTCTCAATAGTATCCCCCGGGCGCAGTTCGGTTACGCCAAAACTAACAGTAATCCTTCTTGGCAAACGGTCAAAAGTGGTCTGATGCAAAACCCGACGCATCCGTTCTGCGCAATTGACAGCTGTTTCCGCAGAGGTATTCTGGAACACGATCACAAACTCTTCGCCGCCATAGCGTGCCACCACATCTTCGGCGCGACAATTGGTGCGAAGCATCAAGGCAAATTGCTGCAGAACATGATCCCCTACATCATGACCAAAGTCATCATTAACCCTTTTGAAATAGTCTAGATCCGCCATAGCCACCGCAAGTGTCTGCTCATTACGAACGGCAAAGGAAAGGGCTCTGCGCAAATAGTCTATGAGGAATCTCCGATTGCCAAGCCCGGTTAATGGATCTGTAAGGACCTGTTTGTTCATCTTGGCATTGGCTCGCTCTAAAGCAACCGCATGCATGCTTAGTCGCCGGGTAAGGTCTACCAACTGGCTGTTTAGCACACTAATATCGGTCAAGACCTGAGGGGCTGCACTTGGTCCCTCACCAATGAACAGACAGCTGGTGTCCTCGACATACAGCTGTCCGACAAAGGTCATAGGTTCTAGACCCGGTGATTCAAAGATCAGTTCTACATTATCATTCTCATTAGGACAATAAAGCCACTCAGGGTAGGGCGCAAACTTCCAGAGTGATTTGCCCTTGGGTTTCTCACTAAGACCTAGTAATCTGATCAGGAATGTACTGCAATCTAGGATCATACCACCCCGTTCAAACATAACTACCACCAGATTGCTCTTTTCCAGGACATAGTTTACGATATTATCCATGAGTGAGCAAAGGGTCATACTCATTTTACTATCAGCTCCACCAACGGTTTGCTAATTCTACCGCCGAGACTGCATCGTATGCCAAACCATCAACTCCGAGCTTCCGCCCAAGATAAGGGTGACCTTGTAGTACAGAACCGCTTAGCATGATCAGCACTCGATCTAATTTTGGTTCCTGACGTACCACTTCCACGAATTGTTGCCCGATCGAAATGCCGTCTATGTGGGAAATGGAGATGCCAAGAATAAAGGGCTCCAGTTTCCGCGTGACTGCCACCAGTTCATCAAGCCGTAACTCTACACCGGTCAATTCAACATCCCAACCGTCCAAATGTAGCAAATCTGCGGTAATTCGGGCATCAACCCTTTGGCTTGGGTCGGTAATTGGTACAACCAGAACCTTCTGCTTCAGGGGCTCGGATCTCGGAAATACTAGATACAAAGAGGCGATTACCCGTTCCATAATCGCAATAGCAAGCTGCCTTTGGGCAAGGGATATACACCCTTTTCCTGCAAGGGAGATAATATGCGTTAGGGTAGGATATAGTACCGTTGTATAAAAGCTCCATAAATCATTGGTGGTCGCAATACTGTCTTCGGCAAGTTGGAGGCAATCGAAATAGGCTCCCTGTAGTAGTTGGTCGATGAAGCTATTTCGGACAAAATCCCATTTCTCATCACCGAATAAGGGGACCGAAGCTTCGTTCGTTCCAGATAACTCCAGCCAATAATGGTGATGTTCTTCTATCCATGTGTATACCTCGAGGATAGAGTGGGCCTCATGAAGGGGGAGATTGTTCGACACAGCTTCCTTCCAGGCCTGCAACCCCATATGAATCAATGCAGGATTTATTCCCTGGGACAAGTAATAGCGATAGGCCCCAGGCAACCTTCTAGCCAAAATCCGGAAGTCACCGAAGCGAAAGATAGTTAGCATGGATAATGCATGCTTTTCCCACATCATCTTTAGGATCTTTATCGAGTTACCACCTAAAAAGTGTTGAATCATAGGCTGTTCATTGAGAGCTTGCATCACCTCCTCGAGCATTGCTTCTTGGTTCTGCTCATAGGCTAAGATTGCCTCAGCAGAAACCGAAGGAAGCCGTAAAGCATCTTCAAGGATTTCCTTAGACATTCATCCACTCCCCCTGTGCAAACTGCACACCCCCGGATGCATCCCATTTGGGTTCCGCCTTTCCGCCCCAGTTAACAAATCGTACCAGCTATAGTATAATGTTGAACCAAAGCGAGGTGTATCGTGTGAATCTGAACCTAGTATTAGGAGATACGCTCATCTTTGTCTTTAACCTAGATTATCTAGCCCTTACATCCACTGTGCTCGCCCTGTTACTATTGGCTTTTAGTCTGCGAAATCGGCCCCAACACCATAGTAAGGTAATTCGAGCATATCTTCCTCTAGCTCTAGTTTTTGTAGCCGGATCACCCCAAGTCATCCTATTAGCAGGAGCAGTTGGTCTGCTGTTTAATCACAAGGAATGGCTGTTCCTCGTTTCCGGCGTGATGCTATCCACTGTCTTTGGCAATACACTGCTACCTTTCGGGGAGATTGCCAACACCCTCCCCTTAGTAATATCGGTATCAATGCTCCTTGGGTATAGCCTAGCTTACCACTATGGAGGACTAAACCGCATACCCTATCTTTGCGCAAGCCTGAGTCTTCTAGCCCGTCTCGACCAGTTTAGATATGTCCCCTTGGGGATGCTCCTTGGGGCACTGTGCGTCGTCCTATTCCATTTTCCAGTTGGTAAAAGCATCCTGCGTCGTCTCATGTTCATACCGGGGTCTTTACATCGCTTCGAGTTCCTTGTTTCCCGCACTGCACTGCCAAAGTTGCCTACAAGGACCAAGCAACAAGTAAGGAGGGGATGACTTGATCTACGGAATCCTGTTGTTAACCGGAATACCACTGCTTGCTCTGGTCTTACCAAGACATTTTCTGCCCCAGCTCCGTCTGGCAGCAATCGTTTGCCAGATCAGCGCTTTGCTTTTGCTCACCTTGCCGCTGTTTCCTAATGAAAGTGTAGGCCAAGGGGATTTTGACCAGCTTTCTCTGGCTTTCCTTCTTTTTACTATCCTCGTTAATCTAGCTATTCTGCTTACAGAGAGGAATCTCGCCAAGCACCAACTTGTCGCCCTGTCTGTTCTTCAGCTGTCCTTGGAAGTAGTGTTTCTGACTTCCCATTTGCTGACCTTCTATGGGTTTTGGATCGCGGCAAGTCTCCCGATAGCTTGGCTTCTGGTCCGGGAAGGAAAACCCCAGGGACTACGCTTCTTTCTATGTATTTTGCTTGGAACGGTGCCCCTTCTGTTTTTGATCTACCGAGTATATATGCTAACTGGGAGCTGGCAGATCGCCTCATGGTCCACCTTCGAACCCCAAGCTGCCTGGCAACTGTTCATCGCTCTAGTGCTGGCCTTCGGGATTAGGTTGGGACTATTCCCCTTTCACCGTTGGCTGATAGATACAGCCCACTGCCCTGCAACCATCACTGCAGTGGTTTTGGGTCCCTTCGCCAAATCCGGGATCTATGGATTACTGCGGATTGGAATGCCTATCTTTGACTCCTTCAAGTTAAGCCTACCGCTGACCCTTGGCATCCTGGGAATTGTCAGCATATTCTACGGCAGCATCATCGGTTTGGCCCAAAGACCCGGGCGCAAGGCTGCGGCCTGGATGAGTCTGGTCTATGGGGGCTTTTCCATACTGTTTCTGTCTCTGCCTGGAATCGACGGCGGACGGGCGGTAATCATCAGTATCAGTAGCGGTGTTGCTTTGACACTTTACTTACTTAGCCCCCGGGCCCATTGGTGTCAGAACTTAAGTCTGTTGTCACTGATGGCGTTACCGGGACTGGGTAGTTTTGGTTCATTTGCTGTGTTCTTCCAGACAATAGCAAAACAGTATGACTATATTCGTTGGCCATCGATGATTGGATTTTTGCTACTGCTGTTTTTCTCAGGACGACTACTGCGTGATCCGAAACCAGCAAAGGGAAAAGAACCAGCCTTGGGGTGCATGCTGCTTCTTTTGTCCTTGGTTTGGATTAGCTTTGCCGCTACCAAATATGGCGGGATCCTTCCTCCCCTTTGAGAATTCAAACCCACTGCAAAGTGGCTGCAAATCCTATACAGGCTAACAAAAAAAGACCTCCGATTGGAGGTCTTTCATTTGCAAGCATTCTATCGCTATTTGCAACGCGCTCAGGCGCTGGTCTTGCTGACGTTTGCAGCCTGCGGTCCCTTTTCTCCCATTACGATCTCAAACTCTACTTCCTGTCCTTCTTCAAGCGTCTTGAAGCCATCCTCAATTATCGCAGAAAAGTGCACAAACACATCCTCGCCATTCGGCTGCTCGATAAACCCATAACCTTTGCGCGCGTCAAACCATTTAACCGTTCCAATTGCCATGTAACTAAATTCCTCCTGAGAGTGTATTACGACAAAACAACAACATTGTCCTGTCTAGCTTTAACCTATCACACTGATCTGGCTTTGTCAAGAAGAGCATTCTATAGCTTCTGCCAAACCATTGATAACAACTTGCTTTTTACCAATAGCAATAACATCTAGAAAACCTGCAGAATCTGGTCCGTACTAAGGAAGCACAAATATCCTTCATCCACGGGCCAGTCCTGCAACAGCAAAGCTTCACGGTAGATCTTGATTTGTCTTCGGTAGGCCTCTAGCCGTTTTGGCACAATCCCTCCTTGATCACTCTTAAAATCAATGAGTACCCATTTGTGCATGGTGGCGTCCAGAAAGAGACAGTCTACTACTCCTTGAAGCACAACGGGCTCATCCACCGGTTTTTGCAGAAGAATACGGGCTGGCATCCTACACGTAAAGGGAATCTCCCGTTCCACCCGCGTCGCAGCTAAAAGTCGCTGACCAAGGGAGCTTTTGAAGAAACTAACTAGACTCTCGATCTCAATTTCCATGGCCTGCTCTTTGGAAATGATCCGCTTCTCTACCAGCCGCGTAAGCTCCTGTTCAATATCGGTTCTATTCATCGGGGGTTTCAGATGAAGGTGCTGCAAAACAGTATGAATGGCCGTCCCGTATTCGGTAGGAGTCATGCCCCGCTCCTGCACAAAGGCTGGTCTGCGAGGTTGATGTAACCCCGCTAAGGCAAGGAGGTCTTCTTCCTCCTCAGTCATACTGATTCTTTTAGTCACCTCGGTTACCGTCAGTTTTGCGGGGATTCCCGCTAGGTGCCCGAAGGGATACTCCCAACTGAGGATTTGCTCCAGCTCCTCCCACAGGCTAAGGTCATCACCACCATTACTCAGATCCCCTTGTTCTGTTGTCACCTGTTCCTCTAGCAGGGCCAACTCCTCTCCTCGCCACAGCTTAATCTCCCAGTCCACATCACTCTCTTGGACCTGTAGATTAGTCCCTTGATTGCTTTGCGCGATATCCTGAAGCACTGTACCGCTCCCGTGACGAATCACCGCAGGTCCTAACCAATCAAGGTAGGAGCTGGCCTGTAGCCGCATACTTGTGGGTAGAGTCCACCCTTCTACTCCCAAGGAACGGGACCAACTGGTGCAACTACGTTCCAAGCTGCCCACTGTACCCACAAGAATCAAATGATCCCTCGCCCGGGTCAAGGCTACATATAAAATGCGCATCTCCTCGGACAGAGCAAGGGCTCTCTTTTCATCCCTAATTAGGATCCAGGGTAACGATGGGTACTTAAATCGTAAATCCGAGTCGGCAATCTTTGGACCTAAGCCCAGTTCCTTAGACCACAGTACATCACCATAAAGATCCGAGAAGTTGAATTTGGTACCCAAACCACCGACAAACACGATCGGAAACTCCAGCCCCTTACTCTTATGAACACTCATGATTCGCACCACGTCATCTTTCTCACCCACAGCGCAGGCGGGAGCCATATCTTCCCGCTTTGCCTCAAGTTCCCCAATAAACTGCAAAAAGCGAAACAGGCCTTGCTGGGAGAACTCCTCAAATTGCAGGGCTCGATCGTAAAGAGCGCGCAAATTGGCCCGGCGTTGTGCACCATTGGGCAAACCGGTGACATAGTCATAGTACCCAGTCTCCCGGTAGATATGCCAGATCAGCTGATTTAATGGACATCTTTGGGCTACCGTCCGAAAGTCCTCCAGTTGCTCTAGGAATTTCTGAACCTTCTCACCACATCCTTCTTCTAGCAGGCAATCATAAAAATCCGTCTCTGGGGACTTGATGCGCAGCCTACCTAGCTCCTCGGCAGTAAGTCCCACAATAGGTGAGCGTAAGACCGCAACTAAGGGAATGTCCTGGCGAGGATTGTCGATCACTTTGAGCAAAGATAGGATCGTTTGCACTTCCGTCGCACCAAAATAACCACCACTAAGTTCCACATGGGCAGGAATACCACATCGATCAAAGGCCTCCAGGATCTTGTCACTATGGGTCATCGACCGCACTAGGATGACAATATCTGAATAGGTCGCAGGTCTTAATTCTCTTTGCCCTTTGTCATAAACAGACAAACTACCGACCATTTCCCTAATCTCCGCCGCCATTACCAAGGCCTCCCGGTGGGCGGCCTCAATACCTGGATGTAATTCCTTATCCTCCACATCACCCTCTACAAGATGAAGCTTGGTAGTCCCCGGTTCCGAAGCATCCTGCCGACCACATACAAGCTCCGCCTGTAAATCATACTCTAACTCGCCAACTTCCTTTGAAAACAACTGCCGAAATATGAAGTTTACAGCATTAATAATCTGCCTTTGACATCGGAAATTGGTACTTAGGTCCACCCGTTTCTTGTCTGTGTCCTCGGGAGTAAATCGTTCGTATTTCGCCAGAAACAACCCCGGATCCGCCAAGCGAAACCGATAAATACTCTGCTTAATGTCTCCCACCATAAACTTATCTGCACCTTGGGCACAAAGATTAAGAATCTCCTCCTGTACCCCGTTAATGTCTTGGTACTCGTCCACTAACACATACCGATAGCAACCTGCAAGGTCCCGTTGGATCTGGGGCATGCGCAAAAGTCGAAGACAGTAATGCTCCAGATCCGAGAAGTCTACCTTTCCCTGGCGCAGTTTCTCCTCCCGGTAGCTTTGACCAAATTGTAACACCAGATTGGATATGATCGCCATCAGCTCTTTGGCCCGTGACAGTTCCTCACCTAATCCTTCTGGGCGAAGGTACTCGGTCCTTAGGCGAGCCATTAGGTCTTTGGCCTCGGTACGGACAGCCTGAACCGCTTCCTTAACCCGCTGGTCTGCATCCTTTACCCGGGGCAACGTCCGAAAGGTGACTTCCTCAACAAGACCCGTTAGTAGTGTCCAATTGTCTTGCTGAGCGCTCTGTCGCAACTCATCAAAGAGTAGCAGCTCCTCAGACAATAGATCCCCATATCGATCTAGCCCGTAGTTCTGACACAACCTCCGGACATACAGATAGTCTTCGATCAGACAGGTGAGTGCCATTGCCATCTGTTTGCAGGCTAAGTCCTGCCACAACCCAAGATCGTCAAGATTATCCAAGGCGGCATCCAACCAACCAGCAGGATCAGGCATACTCCGACTGAAGTCATAGAGTTGTCCTACCATCGCTTTTAGGGCACCGTCGGTATCAAAGCCGCCAAAGGAATCAACTACTTCAATAAACCTTGGATCTCCCTCCCGATACAGCCTGTTGAAAAGATCATCCACTAGTTCCCCCCGCAAAAGGATTGACTCCGCCTCATCAAGAACACGAAAAGCCGGGTCTAGCTCTAGCTCATAGAAGTAACGGCGCATGATGCTCAGGCAAAAGGCGTGGATGGTGGAAATAGCGGCACTATCTAGCATGGTCAACTGCATCGCCAAGCGGTAGTCCTCGGGATGATGAGCCAAAGTCTCCGTTAGCTTTAGGCCAATTCGCTCCTTCATCTCCCGGGCGGCCGCCTCGGTAAAGGTCACCACGAGTAGCTGGTTCAGATCAACGGGGTTTTGGGGATCGGTGATCAAGCGGCTGATCCGCTCAACCAAAACAGCGGTTTTACCCGCACCCGCAGCGGCTGATACGAGTAAATCGCAGTTCCTAGCACTAATGGCCTCCCACTGTTCCTTAGTCCAAGGCGATGGTATCTTCATATTGCATCAACTCCCAAACTTGCTGATCAGAATAGGATACAAGGTCCCGGTAGGCAAGTCCACCTACGTTAGCCTCAAAGGCACAAATACTCGGATAGTCACAGTATTTACAGGCTGTCTCCCTTTTCAACCGGTAGGGGGCCACGTCTACAACACCGCTGAGCCATTGGTAGATGAAACTGGAAAGCTTAGCTGTAACATGCTTGCTTAATCGCTCAAACCCCTCCGGTTCAAATAGATTACCCCGGTCACTAAGGGTACCGTCTTTTTTAACCATCACCCCGGAAAGAAGTTGGGAATAACCCTGTTCCACCGGATCCATCAGACTCACCACTGCTACATCCTTCACCAATAGGCCAGTCATGGCCACCTGTTTGAGACGAATGGCCAGTGCCTCCTCTTGGGTCATCGGCCCACTACTGTTCACAAAGCGATCGGTAATAGGAAAGTACAATACACCTGCGGGAAGCAAACGGGGGTTCTGGTCCAAGACAACAAGCATGTACACCATCAACTGTAAGGATAATCCATGGTAGACCTGTTCCAAAGCTAGTTTCTGCCTACTGCTTTTGTAATCGATGATCCGTACAAGAGCTTGGTCCTGGGCACAAGCTAGATCAATACGGTCAATACTGCCTCGTACCACAATTTTGTCTCCAGCTAAATCAAATTGTAGACCCGGCCATTCTTGGTTGTATCCAAATCTTTGCTCATAGGCTACAGGTTTGAACTGCCCTTGCTCATCGTGAAGACTCAGCACAGACACGGCCCAGGTTAAGGTACCCTGTAATGATCTCCCATAGTAAGCTAGGGTGGCCGGGGGCATGTTTACTTCACGGGCAAGCTCCTGCAAAAGCCCTTCGACAATCTCCCGGATCAGCTGTTCTGACTGTTCCCTACTAACATCACTCCAATCAAGCCCCATATTGTTTAGCTTCTGTCCATAGGCACTTAGGGCTCGATGGATCAAAATACCTCGCTGAACGGGAGTGAATTGGCGCCTATCAACTGGTCTGATCTGCAAGCCGTACTGTAGAAAATGTCTAAAGGGACACGCCGCAAAGGTCTCTACCTGACTGACACTGCTTGTGCGTGGGAAAAGGTTCCGAGTTACGTCCACGTTGAGTCGCTGGGGACGCAAATCATAAGTCAGACTCGATAAGACAAACTCGGAGGCCTCGGGGTACTTCCGTTTAATCTCCTGGTATACACCAAGGAGCTCACTGGGAATATCCCAACCTGCCCTTTGCAGCGTAGCCAAGGCCCCGGTTAGATTGAGCACCACATCCTTCACATTGACGCTTTCCCGAAGCCGTTCTATGTAAAACTGGCCCTGCCCAGTAAAGGCGCCGCTTTCTGGCCGAACCACTTCCCTTAAGGATAAACCTGGAAAGACTCTGCAGATTCGTTCCACAATCCTCGACGGGCCTAGAAAGCGACCGTTTTCGTCATTTTGGCAGTAACTCAAATGCAGGAAACTAGACGCCCTAGAGACGGCAATGTAGGCGAGATACTGCTCCAAGACAAGTCTGTCTGTGAGAGTATACCCCAGCTCAATTCCCATGGCAGCTAGCTGTCTTCGTTCATCATCGTTGATCAGGGAATCCGGTTCCCTGCAACTTGGGAATTCCCCCTCACATAACCCAAGGACGAACACTGCCTTTAGCTCCGGTTGCCGAGAACGCTCAACGGAACCGACAAGCACCTGATCTAATCCCAAGGGAATCAACCCCTGCTGCATCCCCTCTAGGCCTGATTCGATGACTGCTAGATACTGGTCTAATTCTAAGGACTCATCACCTAGTACCTCGACCACCTGTTCTAAGACACTGGCAAACACATCCCAAACACCCAGGTGGGTCTTGGCATTGACTAAATCACCCTTGGCTGCTGCCTCCTCACTCCAGGTCACAAGCCGGGTTGGTACCTTCAACTGCAGGAGCCAATCGTAAAGAATTCTGGTCATTTGCCGAACGCTGCCAGCTTGTCCCACCGCCTGGCAAAACGGCTCCAGCAAGTCTATTACCCTCTCCCGTATGTCTTCAAGCACTCCGTCGGTCCATGGCTGATACCAATCTCGACCACTGAGTTGTGTCTCCAGACAATATCTTTCCAGTAGATCTATCCTGTCAGTCTCAAGCGGGGTTAGGTCAGTCTTTAGCAACCGAAACAGGGCATCCTGGGTGATACCCCCATGGGCCATTTGTAATACAGAATGAACTAGCTCCGCCAAAGGATGGTGGGTCACCCTCCGACGACGATCTAGGAAATGAAGAATACCATAGTCGGTGAAAATATCATGGATCAATTCCCCATAGGGACCAAAATCCCGTAAAATGACACCGATCTCGTGATAACGCATACCAGACTGCACCAATTGCACAATTCGCCGTGCCACAATCTCCACTTCATGACGCCGATCCGCAGCGGCAACTATCTCTAATCCGTCGATCTTCCCTCGATAGGGCGCAATGCTGGTCGTAGCAAAACTAGCCTCCAGATGCTTCAGCACTTCTTTCCTAAATCGATAGGGTCTTGACAGTAGGGGCCCAATAGTAATAGAAGCGCCTTGTTGTTGTGCCAAGCGGTGACATCTTTGATAGGTCATCCACACTGGATAGAAGGGATTGGTGGGACGTGGGGCCCGTTCAAGTAAATCCGCGTCCAAACACAGCGCTATATGCACCTGTGCTGCGTGCTGCATCACCCCGGCCAACACCTTGTATTCCTGGGGAGTAAAACCGGAGAACCCGTCAATCCAGAACTCAGCTTGTTGAACAAAGGAGGCATCGCATGCGTCGGCAAGCAGATCCAGGGCAGTATCCGGGTCAAAATATCCCTGTTCTAAGTATTCCAGATAATCGTGGTACAACAATGCAATATCGTGCAGCTTAGCATCCAGATACGCACCGGACCCGGCAACTTGCTTGAGATCCTCTAAGGAAATACTCCAGTTGCACAGTTCTGTAAACAGTACCCCCAGATACTTGGTAAATCCCGGGTACCGGGCCACCCGGTCAAAGACCATCAGCTCAGGCAACCGCCTATCCACTAGACGCCGCAGAAGCATCTGTTTTCCCAAATCTCGCACTTCAGGGGCGATTCTACCGCCCTCCAAAGAAAAAACATAGTTTGCGAGTCTGCCAAAACTAAACACATGGATTCGGCTAAAGGAAGGCAACTGACACTCAAGTAACCTGTGCTCCATCTGAAAAGTAGCTTGATCAGGAACAAGCAGCACAATCGGTGGACCAGTGGGGTTATCCTTGGCTTTCTGCGCGATGCTGGTGATGCAATGATGGGTCTTCCCCGTACCAGCTCTACCTACAATGAATCGAACTCCCATACTGCCAACCTCCTTCCTCACCAATTTTCTAGAAAGAACCCTATTTTCCTCCCTCTAGGACTAGCAGGAAAACCCCCTTCCCTGGTCGAAGTTAATAAACAGAGGATTCGTGTATCATGATACGGAAAATTGCAAAGAGCCGACATTTCCATTGGGCAAGAGTGATCAACGAAGAAGTAGGAACAACATCAATTGACCTGAAAATTACATACTAGTGCACAACTTTTGCGGTAGTGACCATGTACAAGTGCAGATAGGCAGTCTCAGCACTTTAGAGAGAATGGGGCGCTTGCATGACTCAGACAGTTTGCTACTTCTCATTATTTGGTCTTGCTGTGCTATGGATAACTTTTATTTTTCCCTTTTTAAGAAAATTCCCTCATAGCAGTTGTGCGTGTCTTTATTGCGTGGGTGTTACGGTCTTGGTTATGGCCACCCTTACAGGTTTTGCCAATCTTTGCGGTGAGGGCGTTCTCTCCCCGTTGCTGGTACTGACCCTTGCTGGAGTAGGCACAATTCTGGTAAGTGTCGGCGGCTTCCACGGCGCCCGTCTGTTACTGAGAGAAAACGAGGAATATCGTTGTAGTGCCATGCAGGATCCACTCACAGGAATCCTCAATCGTAGAGGATTTGCCGAATCGGTCAAACGGGAGCTAAACCGGGCAAAACGCTACAATTCCACCTTCACCCTTGCCTTCTTTGATATCGATAACTTCAAGGACATTAATGATACCTACGGACACCCATACGGGGACAGACTCCTCCAAATTGTCGCAGAATCCTTCTTAAGCACCTGCAGGGAAACCGATTACGTCGCCCGCCTCGGCGGCGATGAATTCTGTATTTTGTTTGTACAAAGCGGTCGGATACAAGCGGAACGGATCGCTAACCGATGCTGCGAATTGCTGAAAGAATTGACTAAGCAATGGGGCATCTCCTTGGATATTAGTGCCGGGTTAGCTAGTTATCCCGATGACGGCACGGATCTGGTTACTTTGCTGAGTAAGGCGGACCAGTTCATGTACGCATCCAAAAGGCAGAGTAAGTCCAGCACATCAGAAGAGCAAACGCCACAGACCCAAACCAATCAACAGCAACCCCGAGAGGACAAAACCCCGCTGACTTAACCAACAGATGGCGTTACGCCTTCCCACCCAAAACCCGATATACACCAAACCTACACAGATTGAAGCTACGATTGGAATATGCCACCAAGCAAACCCCAACATCGCCACAGCAAATCCCGCGGCAAAGGCGTCCATCCCTAAGGCAAGCCCCAACAGCAAGGACTCAAACCTATCTAAGGAACCGGAGCGGTCTATATCGAAGGCACCGGGATCTTTAATCAGCCCAAGTTGTCCAATAAGGGTCCTCTTTCGCAGCTGTCGTAGATAACTTTTACACCCTTGGAACAGTTGCCAAGAGCCAATACCTACCAATATTCCCCCACCGATCACAACAGAAAAAGCCTCGGGGATAATCCATGAGGTGGATTGGCCAATAAGTATGGAAAGCCCCATCAAAGATGCAGTACAAAAGCCGATGATTAACAGGCTAAACCAGGGGATTCTAATCTTCTGCATACTATAGGCGATCCCCAAGGCAAAACTGTCTACACTCACGGAAAGACCTAGTAATACCACAGACCATAGCGGCATCATAATCCTCCTTGCTCCCTCCCATAGTCTGCTATAACCTATGCCGAACCAAGCAGAGTGGTGCTGCATCTTGGCCAATTACATGGGTAATCTGAACGCTAGACGTTCCTGTTTAAGATTCTGGGAGGCATTTTGAGCGGATTGATGCCCTATCTGTATAACAGAGGTACCGTGACAAGTTCGTGGAGTTCTTGCTGCATAAACTGATAACGCCCACTAGAAATGATGTCCTGATGGGCGTTTTGTATGGTGGACCCGAGGAGGCTCGAACTCCCGACCTCTGCGTTGCGAACGCAGCGCTCTCCCAGCTGAGCTACAGGCCCAAACAACAGATATTATACACCACCTCAGCTAATTTAACAATAGATGGTCCCGTGTTGAGTGAGTCAACGATTAGCGGGTAGAGGCTCCATCTCCAAGTCGGCTCGGTTCCTTACGTGCTAGAAAGTGGTACCTTCATTGAGTCTGTTGAACAGGTTCGACAATCCACCAGACGAAGTCC